>JAFAHH010000849.1 GCA_019237355.1 Acetobacteraceae bacterium
CTTCGGGAACCCGCGCCGACGTTTCCGTCGTACCATCGATCACGACCGGCACCAGGAAAGGCTTGTCGTCCGCCATGTCCGCCGTGCGCTCGATGGCCAGCCGCCATTCGCGACGGAAATAGCCTTCGTCACGGGCATTCGTGGTCGAGGAGATTACCGGAACGAAGAACTCGCAGGCTCTGATCCGGTCGCGGATCAAGGCGTCCCAAACGTCCCCGCCTCGTAGCTCGCTCTGGTCGAACCAGACTTCGATGCCCGCCGCCCGAAGCACGGCGCAGATCCGCTGCGCCGCCACGGCATCCTGCGAGGGGTAGCTCAGAAACACGGCCCCAGCCGGTCTGCTCGCCCGGGTTGGCGACTCCCCCTCCATCCTCATCCTCTTGATATTGTACCGGCCCAGCGAGAATGCCCTGAGGAGCCCCTCTCAGGCAACGTAGCGCTGGCGATGTCCGCTTACCGCCGTCTCAGTGACCGCTATTCAGAAACGTGAGTGGCGGCTTGGGCGAAACTACTCATTCGCCGCACCGTCTCGTGCCGGCAAGAGCTGCCACGCAGTGGTAGCCGGTAACTCTCACCAGGCCGGATGTTGCGAATGACGCAATCGGGCGGCGCCCTCGCGAGCGCCGCGCGCCCTTAGTCCTACTCCTCGAGCCTCGTCCCCTCTTCCGTGACAATCGTTCCCGGCGCCACGCTGAGCAAGAGGTATCTCTTGCCTCCGTCAAGGACGACGAGGTTTTGCGATTTGTTAAAGAACGTTCCGGTACAGTCCGGATCGACCGTGTAGCTTCCCGGCGCCTGCTGGTCGAACCAGTCTAGGATTTCACCGTTTTGGCTCCTGGTGGTGCGAATGAAAAGGATCCTCCCATCTCCATCCTCGCGGTTGATTCCAATCTGAGCGATAGGGCCGCCAATGACATTGTTCACGCCAGTCCTGCGGAAGGCATAGGTCCCTTTAAGGCTGGCAACGCTACAGCCGCCGTGGTGGTCATTATTCGGCGTGGCATGGACTCTTTGAGCGAGGTACAGAGGGGTGATCACGATTGCGGCGCTGAGCAGTGCCGCCCAAGTCAACCTTCTTTTCATTGAAGTCTCCCGGTACTTCTGACTATTTTCTGCGATTGATAGTCTACAAAAAGTGGCGGTGCCGCGGATGCTGTCTAGTACCCTGGGTTGCCGCTATGCATCAGAGTTGCTGCGTCGCTGCCGTTCTCGCTGGTCTCATCTACTAAGACACGCCGCAATGGCAAATACCCGGCATCCGTGCGCTCGATGATCTCTGTGGGTGTGGAATGTCGCCTTTTCTCTTCCCGAGCGGCAGCTATCGGCGATCCAACGTCGCTGACGGGTCGCTTGGAACTGGGGCGAACCATCCGGCGACTTGGGTCGCGTCATGTTGTCCCGGTCCGGCCAGTTCCGGCCAATCGGTCCATTCGCTCAATTCTCCCGAGCGCGGACGCTTGAATGACCGGGCCGTCGCGAACGCGGGTCGTCAGTTGGGAAACTTTAATTCCCGCTCAATAGCCTGGAAGCGCGGCTCATTGCGCAGCGGATCGAGGAGCGGGTCGGCTTTCAACCAGAGCAGGCCACCGTCGCGCAACTGCATAGCTTTTTCCAGCCACTCGAGCGCTTGGGGAACATCCCCCCACTGCGCATAAATCTCGCCGTACTGGTACGCCGCGGCGTCACCTCGCGCAGCTTTTAATTTCGCAAGCGTACGCTCCGCATCGGCATGGCGGTTCAGGCTGCGGTAGGTAATGGCCAGGCATTGCTGGCTAGGCCCTTCGGATTTGATCTCACAGGAGGCCAGCGCGCTTTGCAGCTCACCAAGCGCGTAGTAAGCCAACCCCCGTACTCCGTTCACTCCCGGGTACTCAGGGTCGATCGCGAGAGTGTCCTGAAATGCATCGAGGGCCTCGCGGTACTGAGTTCCCAGGTAAAGGCTGACCCCGAGTTCCTGGTGACTATCGCGGTCCAGCGGATCCAGCAGCACCGCGCGCCGCGCGGCCGCGATGCCCGCCTCGGTGCGGCCAATAGCCACGGCGAAGGTGCTGTAGTCTCTCAACACGCGCGCATTGCCTGGCGCGAACGCGAGCGCCTTCTCGAATTCTCGGTTCGCCGGGCTGAGATCCAGCGAGTCCTGGAAGTATGACGCCAGCGCGAGATGCCCTTCGGCGAGCTCGGGCGCCAACGCGATCGCCTTGAGCGCATCCGTCCGCGCCTTCTCGAGTCTGTCGCCAACGGGCGGCCACGTCAGCTCAATGTAGTTAGTCATCGCGAGCGATCGGTTGGCAAAGG
>JAFAHH010000855.1 GCA_019237355.1 Acetobacteraceae bacterium
CCATCGTCGGGACGATGGAATAGGTCAGGCCGCATCCCGCTCAGCCGGGGCCAAAAGGCGACCGCGCGTCACTAGATCGGCCGGCCTCTTCCTCTACTCTGATACTCTGACCGCATCAGGTGGCGGCCGTTGCGCCGACCCCGGACAGGAGCGAGAACCGACGATCGGATACCGCAGCTCAAAGGAGGGTTGACACCCACGGCCCGTTACAGAAGAGCGGGATGACCTTAGGTGAGGTCACCGGGCTAGGAACTTTGGTTTTCAGAGCGCGATTCAGGCTTTCCGACGATTCGGCCTCAAGGCATCGCGCCCGAGTCAAACGGCCTGGACCGCCGCTTCCCGCTCCCAAAACCGCAGCTCACGGCAGGCCTCGATGAAGCTCCTCGCATCTCTCGGACTCTGCAGCCTGACGAAGCCGCCGTTCGGTTCCGTCACGCCGGCCTTCTCGAAGAGGGGCGTTGCCGCGTCGACATAGGCGATGAACTTCGCATGCGCATAGGCATCGCTAACAAAGTCCTTCGCCGTCGCCTCGCGGGCAAGCAGGGCTGCGCCTTCCTGGGAGGGAAGCACCGCCACGGCGTCATAGAGCACCGAAGGGCCGCCGTTGACCTTCTGCTGCGCCGGGATCCGGGTCCCATCGCTCGTAGTCACGCCGCCGACCTTGGGCGCAACCAGTTCCACCATCGTCCCCTCGGCCTGAGCCGCTTCTCGCAGCGCGCTGAGCAGCCCGGCATCCACGCCGTCGGTGACCAGGACGCCGATCTTGCGGCCTGCGAAGGTCTTCGGTCCGTTGCGGATTATGCTGAGGGCCGGCGATTCGGGAAGGCCGGTCACCACCGGGCGGGCGGGCGGCGCGGCCTCCGGCATCTGCTCGAGCCCCAGCCCGTCCGCTACCTGCTGTGCCAAATCCTCATCCACGTTGCGTAGATGCGAGACCATGCGGAGTCGGATCGCCGCGGTCTCGACCTTGCTCAGCTCGAACACGAACGCATTCTTGATGTGCGTGCGTTCGATCGGGGTCTGGCTGAGGTAGAATTGCCGTGCCTGGCTGTAGTGATCGGCAAATAGCTCGGCCCGGATGCGGAGCTTTTGACCGCTCTCCTCCTGCGGCCGGGTGCGGAAGCCGCGCTCCTGCGACTCACGCGGGCCGAGGCCCCAGGAATTCGGCTCATAGTTCGCGCGGCCCTTCACGTTGCGGAACGCCATGTGCCCGTCTTGCTGAAAGTTCTCGACCGGGGCCTTGGGCGCATTAATCGGTAGCTGGGTGAAGTTCGGACTGCCCAGCCGCTTGAGTTGCGTATCCAGGTAAGAGAAGTTGCGCCCCTGCAGCAGCGGGTCGTTGGTGAAGTCGATACCCGGCACAATGTTCTGGGTGCAGAACGCGACCTGCTCCGTCTCGGCAAAGAAATTTTCCACATTGCGGTCCAGCACGAGCCGGCCAACCCGGCGCACCGGCACCATCTCCTCGGGGATGATCTTTGTGGGGTCGAGAACGTCGAATGGGAACTTGTTGGCGAAATCCTCATCGAAGAGCTGTAGGCCCATCTCCCACTCAGGATAATCGCCCTTTTCGATCGCGGTCCAAAGATCGCGGCGATGGTAGTCCGGGTCCGCCCCATTCAGCTTCAGCGCCTCGTTCCAGACCACCGACTGCAAGCCGAGCTTCGGCTTCCAATGGAATTTGACGAGAGTGGATTTTCTTTCAGCGTTGACGAGCTGGAAGGTGTGAACCCCGAACCCCTCCATGAAGCGGAAGGAACGCGGGATCGTGCGGTCGGACATGATCCATAGCAGCATGTGCATGGATTCGGGGCTCAGCGACACGAAATCCCAGAAATTATCGTGCGCCGTCTGCGCCTGCGGGAAGCCGCGGTCAGGCTCCTGCTTTGCGGCGTGCACGAAGTCCGGGAACTTGATCGCATCCTGGATGAAGAACACTGGGATATTGTTGCCGACGAGGTCCCAGTTGCCCTCTTTGGTGTAGAACTTCGTCGCAAAGCCGCGCACATCGCGGGGCACGTCCGGGGACCCCTTGTTGCCGGCCACCGTCGAGAAGCGGACGAAAACGGGCGTTCGTTCGCCCTTGCGCTGGAACAGGTCGGCGCGGGTGATGTCGGAGAGCGACTCATAGGTCTCGAAGAACCCGTGCGCTCCGAAGCCGCGCGCGTGGACTACGCGCTCGGGAATGCGCTCGTGGTCGAAGTGGAAAAGCTTCTCGCGGAAATGGAAGTCTTCCAGCAGAGTCGGGCCGCGCGGGCCGACACGCAGCGAGTTCTGGTCGTCGGAGACCGGAATGCCCTGCTGCGTGGTGAGCACCGGGGTGTCCCCCTGCGCGACCTGGTGGGTTTCGCCCCCGGGTCCGCGCAAAATCTCCGTATCGGCCATCCGGGTAGGGGACAGGTCATCTTGTCGGGAGTTGGAAGTCATGAAACAGCTCCGTCTTGGAGAGGGCAATCAGCGGCACGATGCACGGCGCGGCCAACGGGCTCCGGGTG
>JAFAHH010000876.1 GCA_019237355.1 Acetobacteraceae bacterium
TACAGCGTTGTTTTGCTTGTAGACGACGACGTCGCGACCGCGCGTCGGCGGCTTGAACGGATTGACGTGGAGCAACCAGCCCGGCTCGTAACCGGGCTCCATGCTGTCGCCGACCATATATATCGCATAGGCCAGCCGTACGCCCACTAGACTGGCGGGCCGGGGCGTATGGCCGATCGGTCCGTCTTCGAGGAACATCTCCTGATCACCGCCGCCGCGTGCGGCGCTGCGAATCGGGATCTGGTCGGGCACGCGCACCACCGGAGGGGACGACCCCATGGCAGCCGTGGGGCCAGTCGACCGTGGTCGGCCGCGCCCAGGCCGCGGAGTGTCGCCAGCTGGCGGCGGGGCGGTACTCTCGATGGCATGGCGCAGTACCTCCTCTGTCGTTACGCCAAGAAACTGAGCGATCTGCACGGTCTCCAACTGATTCATCCTGCGCTCGCCCTTCATCATGCGGGACACCGCAGAGGGAGCAAGACGTAGCTGGCGCGCGAGATCGGCCTGGGTGGCGCCAACGCGCTCCAGGGCTTGATGGAACCAAGGGCCGTCCATAATGCGTCTTTCGCAACTTGCCATATTGACAACAACAACCAAGAGGCTAGCATGGCAATGCGATCCCGACAAGAGCGATCAATGCTAAAACGGAGATTTTTATGAACAAATCAGCCGCCTTCCTTGATCGAGGCGCAACGATCGAACACGAGGGCTGTGCATTTATAGTCGAGGAGAGCGCTAGCTGCCGGATGTGCGGAGTGCCGCGGCGCCCCGGCTCATCCTATTGCCCCGAGCACCACGCTCTGTGCCATCTTCCTTATGGCAGTGCCGCCGAAGCCGACCGCCTGCGCGAGGTTGAGGTCATTGCCAGCGCGGTGGCCGGTCGCCGCAGCCGTAACCGCCGCGGACCTTCAATGCAGTTTCTCAGGCGGCTCGAAAGGACTGTTACGACTTCTGCATGACCTCTTTGTTCGTTTGTCCACCGGACTTCGACAGTGCCACGCCGTCCCTCCCGGCCCCTCGAATCACCGATCCGAGCTGAAGGCGCGGTATTGCCTCCGCCACCGGAGCGATGGAATCACGGCGTCGTCGAACGCCTGGACCGCCCGATTGCCGATCAAGCGGGGCTTTCCGGACGACCGTATCGCACAGTCGATACCCTTGCGGCTATGGAGCGCCGCGGTTCGATTACGGCCGGAATGCGTCAGGCCGGCGAGGATTTCCGTGCGCGCTTCGCGGCTGCCCAGCTGGACCCCTTGCGTGCCCCCGATTGGTCTCGGCCGAGAAACGGCGGTCCGACCCGGGGCAATGACGCCGATGGGCCTGCTCTGCGCATCGAAGCGGCTCGGGATGCGGTATGGCGCGCGATCCTGGCTGCCGGTGGGCTAGGTTCACCCGCGGGATCATGTCTGTGGCATGTGGTCGGCTGGGAGCGCTCCCTCAAACAGTGGGCGATAGAGCAGGGCTGGGGCGGACGCCCGGTCAGCCAGGAGACGGCT
This sequence comes from Acetobacteraceae bacterium, assembly GCA_019237355.1. GTDB lineage: Bacteria > Pseudomonadota > Alphaproteobacteria > Acetobacterales > Acetobacteraceae > JAFAHH01. The sequence continues at coordinate 1,497 of JAFAHH010000876.1, forward strand.
TCGGGAATTTTGATTGCTGCGCTCGGTGCGCTCGAAGCCCATTTTCGCCGTTGATTGTGAAAATCATCATTTCTAATTGACAAATCCGGATCGAAACGATATAAATCACGGAAATTGCCGGAACCGGTGGTCATGCAGATACCGGGTGCGGCGCTCCTGGAACCGCGCCCTCGCAGCCCCTCCTCTTGTCTTGCTCCTCACCTCTTCCTCTCCGTAACAGCGAGGTTTGCTCAGGAGCAGCAGAGCCGGGTGAGGGCTGCACCGCTAATAGCTGGCTCTCGAAAGGAGACCACCGCATTGACGCTGTTGGTGAAAGACGCGAACACGACGACGCAGCCAATTTCGACACAATCCGATGTTGCTGGCAATTTTGTGCCCGTACACGCACCGGCGGCAGTGGTCGGCGGCATCGCCACTCCTGTCGGCCCGACCACACCGCTGCCTGTTGTCAATACGGCCGGTGCGGCTGCTGTTGACGGCAGCGGGACAGTGATAACAGGAGGCACGGCGCAGCTTTTGTTCGCCGGCGTCGTCCCTGGTAACGGTTACCTGGTAGCCAACAATTCATCGGATACATTGTACGTATGCGATGTCGGCGTCGCGGCTTCGGGCGGTGCCTCGATCCCCATTCCTGCAGGGGCGGTCTTCATGACACCCTCGGGCTACCGTCCCGCCGGTGCCGTCAGTCTTTGGGGTAGCACGACGGGCCAGGCCTTCGCGGCCCGTCGCTGGTGATGAGATAGTGCCGGTCTTAACCGTAATACGGCGGGAATATCCAGGATGAAGGGATTGCTCTGGCTCGCCGCGTTCGCGTTCGGGCTCGGCATCGCACTCCCGAGCTTCGCGCAGTCGCCGGGGAATTTCTCGACCTTGTCCGCGACAGGTACAGCCACTTTGGGCGGAAGCGTGCTGGTGTGTTCGGGGCAACCCTGGATTGATGTGCGCTGCAATGGCGCATTCGGCGACGATACCCATGACGATACCACGGCGATCAGCACGACGATCGCGGCAGCGATCACGTACAATTGGCCGGTGCATTTCCCCCCTGGCACCTACAAAGTCACTTCACCCATTGTGATCGACTACGCCGGGCAAGCAACCAATGGTTTCAGGTTGATATCGGAAGGGGCGACGATTGACGGTCGGTCAATAACTGCGGGCCCGGTGCTCCAAATCGAGTGCGGCGGTGGCTCGTCAACCAGCCCGACGGGATGCTTCTACTTCAAGGAGGAAGGCTCGCTGTTCGTCGACGCCAATACCGCTGCTTATGCAGTGGTACTCGGCAAGACGGATTTCTCCGACGCCCACAATTCTGCGAAGATCGATCATCTCGTTGTCCATAATGCGAGTACGAATACGGCCCCAGGCGGCTGCCAACTCAATTTTGTCCTCTACAGCGATATTTATGCAGTATGCGTAACGACCGGAGGTTCCGCTGGTGTGGCACTGGAGCAGACCCAGTTCTCGCGAATTTCGGGCGCCGGCACGGCGGAGGGTACGGGCGGTCGCGGTTTGGTACTCGAGAACGGCTACAATTTCAGTAA
>JAFAHH010000223.1 GCA_019237355.1 Acetobacteraceae bacterium
TGAATCATTCCCGAGCCACCGCTTCGGCCGGGTGGGCGGAGTCAAGCCTCGCGCAGCGACCGCCGAAGGCGGCTTGGGCTTGACGCCGCTCGCCCGGACGCAAGCACAATGAAACACGAATGAGGAACAACGTCCTTGGCAACGACATCTAAAGCGCGATGCTGCTCGCCTCGGCCAACGCAGAAGTGATTTCGCTCGCCGGCTCGCGTAGCCATCGCGACCTGCTTTGCTGCGTTGCAATGAGAACCGGCGAGAAAACATGCGTTACCGGCGCCATCGCATAGGAACGGAATAATGAATCAAATCAGCAGCCTAAGTGGCTGGGAAGAAGCACTGATCGCCTTCGCGGTCATCCTACTCATACTCGCGCTCGTGAACTACCTGATCGCACGTTCCGCGGAACACCGGCATCCGCCGGAGGGCCTTTTCATCGAGGTGAATGGCGTTCGGCTGCATTACAGCGATAGGGGCGAAGGAAATCCTGTCCTGCTCGTGCATGGGAATACGGTCACGGGCGATGACTACAATACGAGCGGGGTCGCCGAGCGCCTACTGGCGACGAACCGGGTCATTATGTTCGACCGGCCGGGTTTCGGTTATAGTAGCCGGCCACGCTCGCGGGTCTGGACAGCAGCAGCTCAGGCAGACTTGCTGCATTCGGCTCTGCTTCAGTTGGGAATCCGCCGGCCACTGATCGTGGGCCATTCGTGGGGCACGCTCGTCGCGCTCGCGTTTGCAATACGGCATCGGAGCGATACGGCCGGTCTCGTTTTACTCTCAGGCTATTATTTTCCCACGCTGCGCTTCGATGCGCTGCTTGTGGCTGTGGGCGCGGTTCCGGTTCTGGGCGATATCTGGTGTTATACCATCTCGCCGGTTTTTGGCTGGCTGACCATGCCGCTCGTCAAGCGCCTGATGTTTGCTCCGGCGCCGGTGACGCCACGGTTCAAGGCCGAATACTCGAACGCCATGGCGCTACGGCCCTGGCAGATAAGGGCGACCGCTGCCGATGGCGCCCTGATGGTTCCGAGTGTTGCGGGGATTCGTTCTGAGTATTCTAAGCTATCCCTGCCTGTAATGATCATGGCGGGAGATGGCGACCTGGTGGTCAGACCGCGTCAATCACAGCGGCTCCACGGCACCATCCCAGGCAGCGCGTTGCAGATCGTGGAAGGCGTTGGACACATGATACACCATGTCGCGACGCAGCAGGTGATGGTGGCCATTACCGATATGGCGCAGCGGTCACTTGAGCCACCCCCAGCCGATCGCCTTGCCCCCGCACCCGCGAGCGATCGGGATCAGGCGCGAGCCGAGCCCGCGCAAGTTGGCCGGAGAGGCTGAGTTACTCTCCGGGCGTGCCCGGTTCCATTGAGCGAGCAGCCTGGGCCTTTTCTGCAAGCGCGGGGTACCGCGAGATCAGGGCGAGAAGCACGCCGTTGGTCCAGCCGAACCCGATTTGGGTGGCGTATTCGCCGCCGCCGCCCATGCCGCCACTCGGCATTACGACATTGTACTTCTCGACGAGTTTTCCTTCCTGCTCGTATTCTGAAATGTTCTGATCTACCCAGCGCTCCGCGATCATCTCGGCGAGATCGGTCTCGCCATAATTGGTAAGACCCTCAACGGCGATCAGTTGCAAAGGCGCCCAGCCGTTCGGCTCGTCCCATTGCTGGCCGCTATTGACCAGCGTGGTAGCGAGCCCGCCGGGCATGAGGAGCTGCTGGCGCACGGTGCTCGCGACCGCCGCTCCTTGGTCTGGGCTGGCGAACTTAAAAAACAGAGGAAACAGTGTCGCGGCGGTCAAGTTGTGAGATGGCCGCTCGTCCCGCCAGAGATAATCGCTGAATGCACCGATGTCCGGGTCCCACATCAGGCGCGTGATCGCGTCCGTGCGAGCGGCTGCCCGCTGGTCGAACTCCGTCGCCCTGGCCTCGTCGCCCTGCGCGCGCCACAAACGGGCAAGCGTCTGCTCCAGGTGCGCCAGCAGGCTGTTGAGATCAACGGGCAGCAAGGACACGGTGCGGATGGTGGCAAGCGTGTGGCCGTCGGCCAGCCACCGTGAGCTGAAATCCCAACCGGATTCTGCCGCCGCGCGCAGGTTGCGGTAGACCTCGCGTGCGGGCCGATTCGAGATGCTCGCGGTCTGGACGTCCTCCCGATAGGATTCATCGCGGGGCGCCGGGCGATCGTCCCAGTAACGGTTCAGCACAGTTCCATCCGACAGCCGCACGACGCGCCGATGCGCCTGCATCGGGGGGAGCCAATCGCTACCCTCCATCCAGAAGTCATATTCCTGCTGCAGTTGGGGCAGCAAATGCAGGCAGCTCGCTTCGCCATCGCGGTCGGCGATCGCGCTCACCATCAGGGAGAAGAAAGGCGGCTGGGAGCGGCTCAGATAGTAGCTGCGGTTGCCGTTCGGGATGTGGCCGTAGGTTTCGATCTCAGTAGCGAAATCGTCGACCATCGATTGGGCAAGGTCGTTCCGATTATCGGCTTCTAGGCCGAGTATCGTGAAATATGAATCCCAATAATAGAATTCCCGGAAACGGCCGCCCGGCACGACGTAGGGAAACGGCAATGGCTGGAGGCTCGAATACGCGGGAACGGTCGGGGTCGACTGCGTCAACTCGGACCACAGCTCGGCTACGTAATCGAGCAGCGGCTTGCCGGGCGGCGCGGGCTGAATGCTCGGGCCGGGAGGTGTGGGGCCGGTAAAGTGCTGGGCGACAAAGCCGCTCAGGTCGAAGCCCGGCTGGTTTTTGCTCGCTTCATATTCGGCCACGATCGCGGAAGGTGACTCGTTCGGTATCATGTCCGGAAAGGTCTTGCTATCCGGGAATACCGATTGCAGTTCGACATCCGAATAGAGCGGCCCATATAAAATCGAGGGAGGCACGGTTTCGATTTGCGCTGCCGCTTCGCCGGCAACAAGCGACGCGAATAGGAGAACCGAAAACAATCCCGTTCGGAACCTCATGGCCGTCTTCTCCCATTATCCGGTCGGCATGATGCCGCACCGGGACTTACTTGGCTGAGTCGCTGCGGATAGCATTTCTATCATTGCGCTCGTTCGCAGCGAGCGCAAGGATTGGATCGAGAGGAGTCTGGTGAGGAGAAGGGTGTTTTGTTTCGCCTGAATTTCCGGCGACAATACCGGGTATCGTGAGCCGGCCGATGATCGAATGGGTTGCGCAGCCGGATAGATGGGTCGGGTCTCGAGCCTAGCAGAACAAGCCCATTGGCACGCGTCGCGGCTAGCCTGGGATGGATGGTTATGTCCGCCCCATTGCGGCCCAAGCACGCGCCGTGAGCTGATTGCTCACTCTCGCCATAATTGGATGCTGCGACCGGCGTCCTTGATGGGCTGGTGATGAAGGCCACGGCTCTGGATCAGCTC
>JAFAHH010000226.1 GCA_019237355.1 Acetobacteraceae bacterium
TGAATCATTCCCGAGCCACCGCTTCGGCCGGGTGGGCGGAGTCAAGCCTCGCGCAGCGACCGCCGAAGGCGGCTTGGGCTTGACGCCGCTCGCCCGGACGCAAGCACAATGAAACACGAATGAGGAACAACGTCCTTGGCAACGACAGCTAGAGCGCCATGGCTTGAGGCCGGATCGCCAGAAAACGAATCGCGCTCTGAGAGCAAAATGCTAGAGCATGATGGCTCGACCTGAAGCCATCATGCGGGGAGCATGCTGTTCGCATGGCGGGGCCGAAAGGCCCCAGACCCCATCCACTAGAGCGGGATGAGTCAAGTCATCCCGCTCTAGGATTTTTGGCTTTGAGAGCGCGATTCAGGCTTTCCGACGATCGGGACCCCAATTCGCTCGCGAATTGGGAACCCGAGTCCGCCTCAAGCCATCGCGCTCTAAGTGATTGGATTGCAAAGGCTCTGCCTTTGCTGGGGTCCAGGGGCAAAGCCCCTGGCCTTCTTTCGTTGCTTTACGAACGACCGACTTCAACGCTTTTCCTCAGCCTGCTAGCGCGACCGGCACCCAGTCACGGGCTGCTGGACTGCAACCATTTCCAGTCAAGCGCAATAGAGCGAAACCCGGCGGCGGTTCGCGGGTTCAGTGAACATGCCAGTAAGACTGCAAGGGCCGCCTACGCCGCCAGCTCCAGGACCGCTGCCGCCGGGTCCGGACCCGGACGCGCCGGTGCCCTTGGAGGAGCCGCCCCAGCCAATACCGATCCCCCCCGAGCCGCCGCCTCCGCCCGTGCGGGCGGGCTGACAAAACTATGGATGCGCGGGCCAAGCCAGGTCAGGCCGGTGCACGAGGGAGTGCGGAGCATCCCAAGCCGTTCTAGAGCCTGATGACTTCAGGTCGAAGTCATCAGGCTCTAGCTCTTAGGTTTTGAGAGCGCGATTCAGGCTTTCCGACGATTCCGCCTCAAGCCATCGCGCTCTAGGTCCGGTCCGCCTGTTTGCGCAACGCATCGATTAGGCTATTAAGATCATTTCCGTGATGCGAAAGGTAGCTTGTGTAATCATTGCGTATGGTAAGACGCAAGCTGGTGCCCTCCACCAGCAGGTCGGTGATCTTCGGCGGGTTCCGCTGCATATCGACAATCCAGGTGACGTTCGCCGGCGGGTTCCCGGGGCGATCGACCGTGGTGTTCACATACACCCCATCCTCGCGTGCTTCCGTTCGGCCGATCACCACCCGCGTCCGCTCGTTTCGGTAATCTCCGACCCGTACCACGACGCTGTTAAGCAATACAGCATGAAATAGCTGCAAATATTCGCGTTGCTGCTCCGGGGTCGCCTGCCGCCAATAGCGACTCAGGCAGAAGCGGGCGGCGCCCTCAACGTCTACCACTTGGTCGATGAACGGTTGCAGCCGGCGCTTCTTCTCGGCAATCGTGTCCGCGCCAACGAGCAGGTCTGAAAACTGGCTGCCCGTGTGCTGAATGAAGGTGCCCGCCTGCTCGGCCACTCCTGCGCTCCAGGCAGGGCTAGCAAGCAGCATGGCAGCCCCGGCAGCGCCCAGGCGCAAGAGGTTGCTTCGCGTTATCATGATTGTCCTATTCGGCGGACTATAGGCGGCCGGCAATGACGAGCACGTTGGCAAAGGGCGTTCCCTGCCAGCAAGGCCTACACTCCACGACAAAACCGGCGCGCTCCAGGATTTCTCTCAGGCTGCTGATCGGTCGCGGGTTCACATACCTGCCGGCATTGGGCCACACAAGCCGAAAAAGCCGCTCAATGCTGCTGGAAAATCGGCTTCGCATCCCCTGTTCTAGATCGCAGGTGCGTACAATGACCCACCGCCGGGCAGCGCGGCCAGCCTGCTCCACCAGGCAATCCTGAGCCGTTCGGCTAAGCTGGTACAGCACGTCGATCAGTAATACGGTATCCGCCTTGGAAAGAGCGGGGACTTGTTCAAGATCCTGAAGCCGAGCCTGAAACGGTTGCATCCGGGCCGCCATTTGCGCTTGCTGCAAATGTTTGCCGCTCCGATCCAGCCCCAGCACCGAATCTGCTAGCCCCGCTTCGAGCAAGGCGAGCCCGAGTTGACCATAGCCGCAGCCTACATCCAGCACCGATCCGAAGGCGTCGAATGCCGCAAGCGCCAGTATCTCCCTATGAACGGGATCGGCGCGCAGCTTCGCCGGCACATAGTTTCGCGCAAAACGGCTGCAGCAACGATAGCGCTTGGCGGTGCGAGCCAATATCCTCCTGACCTCGGGCGGTGCGGGGTGAGCGCCCATGAGTGAAGAGGCGATGATCGGAACCGACGGGTTGGCCACTTTCGCATTATCCTGTGCCGTCATCGCGAGCACCCTCGGCACGAGTTTTGCGGCCGCTTTGGCGTATGTTGTGGGGAAGGGGGTGCGGACGCGAACCACGGTCTCTCACCCCGCGCGCATCCTCGTGCTTGGGATGCGGCTCTCGACCCGAGGCGTGCTTCGGGCGAGATACCGAACCCGGCTCGAGCGCGCCTACTCGCTTTGGAAAGCCAGTCCCGATGCCGAGATTGTAGTCCTCGGTGGCCAAACCCGGCCAGCCGCAAGGTCCGAGGCCGAAGCTGGACGCAATTTTCTCATTTCGGCCGGGGTGCCCGGTTGCCGAATTAGAACCGAGGACAGGTCCCGCCACACCCTCGAAAACCTGGGGCTTTATCGGCGCGCCTTCGCGGCGGAGGCGCCTGTGCCAGCGCCGCTGGTTACCAGCAGGTTTCACATTGCCCGTGCTTCGATCATGGCAAGCGGCCTGGGACTCGCGCATAGACCTTGCCCGGCGGAAGCGAACCCGCTTCGCCTGATGCAGGACCTGCATCTCCTGGTTTGGGAGGCGTTTTTGGTTCATTGGTATCTTACCGGCCGCACCTAAGCGCGCTTAACACGCAATGCTCGGATGATGGCGCGGATAAGCTGACCATCTCAATCGCCGCACTCAAGTTCGGGCACGCGTTGCAGCCGGTACCCGAAATAGCGATGCGCGACCGAAAGCAGGTAAAAGGCCGTCTTGAACGCAATTACCGGCAGCTTGAACCGCCACTCCCCTTCTAGGTTTCCCGCGAGCACCGAAACCAGCCCATCGCGCATACGGAATGTGTTGCGTGGCGCCATGAACATATCGCGCAGTACTGGATTGTTGATGCGATAAACCAGCCAGCTCAGGTTGCCCATTGCTCGCCGGATCTGCTTTTCGGCTCGCCGGGCGAGGACGCGGCCAGCTTTCGGGTCTTGCAGCCAGGTCTCGGCGACCTTTGCGCCGAGTTCCGCCGAGCTCATGGCAAACAAGACGCCGCTCGAGAAGATCGGATCGAGGAAGGCGAACGCATCCCCGATCATGAAGAATCCATCACCCGACGCTTTGCGCGCAAAGTAGGAATAGTTGGCGGTCGTGACGAGATCTGTGACCGGGCTCGCGCAGCGCATGCGAGCTGAGACCGTGGGACTTGCGTGGATGCGTTCCCAGAAGAGGTCTTCCATGCTGCCGGTCCGGTTCTTGAATACGGATTGGTCACCGACGAACCCCACACTCACGATCTCGCTGGGCAACGGAATGATCCAGAACCAGCCTCCTCCGGTCAGATGTACGGTGATATATCCGTCAAGCTCCCCGGTGCGGCATTCTACTTCGCGGAAATGGCCATATACCGCGGCCGTGGAGTTGTGCTTGTCCGATTCTTTCAATCTGAGCTTGTTCGCGAGGAAGGTATCCCGGCCCGAGGCGTCGAGCACAAAACCCGGCGCATAGACCCGGTTGGCTCCGCCTGGTCCGCGTGCCGTTACGCGCGCGCGCCCGCCCTCGCGGGGGAACGAAATCTCGCTAACCCGGATATTTTCCGAAGCGCGGACACCGCTATCCCGTGCATTGGCGAATAGTAAGGCATCGAAATCGGCACGTTTCACCTGATAGCTGTAGGTGAATTCACGATCTATCCCACGAGCGAAATCGAAGGCGACGCTGCGTCCGGTTTCGTCGGATACAAACTCGGCACCCGGCTTGAGCACGCCAATTTCATGCACGGCTTCATGCAGCCCGAGCCGGTTGAACAAGGCCAGATTGCGCGGCAGGAGCGATTCGCCAATATGGAATCGCGGATGCGCATGTTTTTCCAGCAACACCACATCGAGCCCACGCCGGGCGAGTAACGTAGAGGCTGTCGATCCGGCGGGCCCGCCACCGATCACAAGCACATCGCACAACTCCGCGTTCAAAGGCGAATCGGCCAATGGTCTTAACTCCTGGTAGGGACGTTTTGAGTATTTCCTGCCGTATTACCGGACCGGCGAGCGGGCCAGTCTATTGTGGGCTTCGGGCGTGCGGGTGCATAGTACCGGGACGCCAATGGCCCACGGTGGACGAGGCTAATCGAAAAAGGCCCCGTCGATTCTCTTTATGTGGAGCGTATCCTCGATTCTGCAGCCAACGTTATGGCGGATCATAGCTTCGCGAGCTGTTCGCCATCGATTAAAACGATCCTTTTGCTCAAGAATTCGGCGGTCTCCCGGGCGGATTGCGAGAGAGCTGAAGTGGTGACGAAAAACCCCTTTGTGGCCTTGTGCCGGTCTAAGCTTCCGTTGTGGCGAGGATAAGGCGACCAGATTGCCGGTGTTCCGTAAGGAGCTGCCCGTTCTTGCTACTATCCACTGAGAAGCTCTCCCTTCCAGGGGATCGGGAGTGTCACTAACCTAAGTCAGCTTACTTCTGGGCACTAGCCGCAGGCAACGGGACTACCAAGCTTGTACCCGTGCCGCTACCAGCTACGATTTGCGGCTGCTGGCCGTTCCAGTTCAGCATAGCTTTAGCGCTGAGATACTGGATGTATTTATCCGGTGTGCCGAACGGGCTCAGCTGATTTTCCAAGTTTGTCTTAAGGCCTTCACCTTCCAGCACGAGCCGCGCCTTGCTTGCTTGAGCGTTTAGCGTTGTGGCTTCAGCTTGCCCGCGGGCTTGCTCAATAGTGGCCTGCCGATTGGCTTCGGCATTCAGCTTGATCGATTCGGCCTGACCTCTCGCTTGCTCAATGGCAGCATCGGCTTGGCCTTTCGCTGTTGCTGCGACTTGCTGCGCCTCGAATTGCTTGGTCCTAAGCTGGTTCTCAGCAGCTATCGCAGCGTTCTTGGCCATTGTCGCTTGGTCGATAGACGCCATGAAATTGGCGGAAGGCTTAATCGCTGTGATCTGCAAGCTATGCGGCGTGATGCCAAAGAGGTTTTCTACTGCTGTAGAGACTTCCTTTTCGACTTGATGCTGTATGGCTTCTCGATTGGCATTCACGGTAACCATGTTCTGGGAAGCAAAGACCCGCGCTGTTCTGTCATGGGCGACAGGTATGACTTGACTCTCAATATCTATGTTGCCAGGTCTCCCGACTTCGTACATCACATGATAGACTTGGTCGTTGGATATCGTGTAGTTGAAATTCTCCTCTATAGTCACCTTCTGGTTATCTATCGTTAGCACATCAAAGGCCGGAATAGGCAAGGTCTGTAGCGAGACCTGCACCCGGTCAACCGTATCGATGACTGGGATCTTTAGGTGAAAGCCTGGCTGAAGAGGTTGGCTCCTGGGATAAAGCACGCTGCCGAAGCGTCGCACGTTGGCCAGTTCGGTCGGCTGCACGATGAAAAATCCGGAGTGTGCCGCTACGTAGACGGCGAGACAGCCTGCAGCCGCGAGGACGATGCGGCGAGTAAGTTTGCTTCGTGGTCTTCCTGGAGAGGATGAGGCCTGTTGGTTATCGATGAAGTCGCGGAGAGCAGATTGTATGGACATTGCTATCTCCACAATAGAAGTTGGTAGTGTCTCATTCAAACTGAGACACTACCACCTCGTCGGGGTATGGTCTATCGAGCGTAGCCGTATGCAATCAAGCTTGCCCAAAAGGGGTTACCCGCCTTTCTCACACGGAGTTCTGGGTAGCGCTTGCAGCGACACGACTGGACGAAGATTTGCCTGGACAGGCAAGCCCACCTGGCACGTTCTCGTTCTGTTCATGCCGCGGACTCCCCCTCCACTCCCGACCGGCCTTTCAGACCGCCTGATCCTCATCATCCTGCGATCTGCGGGAGAGCCGCGAGGCGTGCTCAGGGCAATGTATACCGGAACGATGGCTGCAAGGTTCACTGATACGACATTTGAGGAAAAATGGCGGTTTGATTGCAGAACTACTGTCCCCCTGAACCCGAGGACGGGCGCGATGGCAGATGGCGGCCCAGAGGTGGTTATCGCCATTCCAGCATACCGGGAAGTAGCTACGATTGGGATCGTTGTTGATCGCTGCCGGGCGATCGCCCCAAAAGCGATCCTTCTAGTGATTGATGATGGCTCGGACGACTGCACTGCCGAAATTGCCGAGGAGCACGGGGCGGATGTAATCCGAAACCCGGCGAACGCCGGGAAGGGCGACGCTTTGCTTCGCGGCATGCGCCACGCCTTGGCCTTAGGAGCAAGCCGGATCGTGACCATGGATGGGGATGGGCAGCACCGGCCCGAGGATCTGCCCCTGCTGCTTGCTGCCAGCTATTACTGGCCAGGTCATATTGTGGTGGGCTCACGGCGGGCGAGCCGGAATAAAGCGCCGCGATCGCGGCGGATGGCCAACAGGATTGCGGATTTTTGGATCTCTTGGGCGGCTCGGCACCCGATAGAGGACACGCAGTCCGGCTACCGGGTCTACCCCGCCCAATGTTTGAGCCATATTCTCGGAATCCGGCGCCTATCGCCAGGATTTGCGTTCGAAAGCGAGCTCCTGATCGAGGCGGGACGGCTTGGCTATCAAACCGTCTCCGTGCCGATCCCGGCCATCTACGGCAGTGTGCTCGAGCGGCGCAGCCATTTCCGGCCCGGCGCGGATATTAGGCGTATCGTATTCATGGTCGCCGGCAAGCTAACGCGGCGGCGAATGGACCCGGCTGGGCTTTGGCGATCGCTGCGGCGGCCCTATTTGCGCTACGAATGCGAACAACGGAAGGCAGTGCTGAATGGCTGAGGGGCGGCTCTATATCGGCACGCGACGCTATTCTTCTTGGTCCATGCGGGGCTGGCTTGCGGTGAAGCTAGCCGGCCTAGACGTGGAGGAGATCGTGATCCCGCTTGCGGGCGGGAACACGCCCGAGGTGAAGCGGATCTCGCCGAGCGGATTTGTTCCCTATCTTGACCTGGCATGATTTTTTTCTCACTGGAGATCGGTGCGCGGCAATCGATCTGCGAAGCGCCCTAGCTTTAGCATGAAAGCGTATGAGGCCTATTGGCGGGCCGATGACCCGTTGCCAGCATTGTTCCACCTTACAGTGGGCTCACTAAGGCTCTTGAGGAAGCAGTATCAGAAACCGCGGGTATGAGCTTACCGTAATTGCGGGCAGCCTCCCGCCCTATGTTCGAAGATCCTGAGGAGACCTAGTCATGATCAGGAGCGCACTCCGGCTGCTAACTCAAGGACCGAACATAACACGCACCCTTGCCGCTGATCCCATAGCGGCGGTTCATATCCTGCGCGACAAGGCGGCGGCATATCTAGAACAGCGCCAGCCTCGGTGTCCTTATCATGTCGACCATGACTGGGAACATCAGCTGCATGAGATTTTGGGCGTCGGCTGGCCGTGCCCGGCGGCAGAAGAGTTCTGGGCGTTGTGGCCCGAAGCACTCCGCCCCGTTACTGAGAGGGGAATCGGCATCGGCCGGGGCGCGTTCGGGGGTTGGGGCGATGGTGAGCCGGGACTGGTGCGTGCCGTTTGGTGTCTGGTCCGGCATCTGCGGCCCGCTAAGGTGGTTGAGACCGGTGTGGCTCGTGGCTTCACGTCGCGGTTCATCCTTGAGGCACTCGAACGTAACGGATGCGGGCACCTATGGAGCATCGATCGCCCGCCGCAACGGCATGACCTGCAAGAGCAGGTCGGGGCGTCCGTTCCCGACCGCCTGCGTGAACGTTGGTCCTATGTGAAAGGATTAAGCAGACAGCATCTTCCAGGCTTGCTGTCGAGGCTCGGACAAATTGACCTTTTCATTCACGACAGCAGCCATACGGGTCATAACGTTCGCTTCGAGCTCGATCAGGCCTGATCGGCTTTGCGTCCAGGTGGGGTTCTCGTTGCGGATGACATTGACTATAGCTGGGCCTTTCTTGGTTTTGCGGAGGGCCGCGCGGCTGGGCATCGGTCATTGGTTTGCCATGCCGAGCCACTTCAACCCGATCCATCCCGTTTCGATACGAGGGGATTGTTTGGCATCATCTGCAAGGAGACAGACGCCCGCCATCGCAACAACTGACGTATCGCGTCATTGCTGATCGTATTCTGGCAGTTAGCACGCATGGCCGGTAGGCTGGGATGACAGTCAATCCGTTTTTCAACTACAACTTCGGCGGTGGATGGTTC
>JAFAHH010000246.1 GCA_019237355.1 Acetobacteraceae bacterium
ACGGATCGTTGTCCAAGCGATTCGATCCATGCGAAAATGGCTGTGCCGGAACGGTTCATTGATTTGGGTCAAGAGCCTATGCGCAGGAACGGCGTATGGTCCGCGCATGATCACCTTGACACTCAACCCGGCCGTAGATGTTGCCACCGAGGCCGAGGCGGTACGGCCGACGCACAAGATACGAACCACGAATGAGCACTACGATCCGGGCGGCGGCGGAATCAATGTTGCACGAATCGTCCGCAAGCTTGGCGGCGAAGCCCTGGCGCTGGTGCTCTTAGGCGGCGTGAGCGGCGGCCTGTTGGAGGCGCTACTCTTTGAGGCGGGGATTCCGTTTCGCAGCTTCCCGATTCGGGGCCGCAGCCGCATGAGCCTCACGGTGCACGAACGGCGGACCGGGCTCGAATACCGCTTTGTTGCAGAAGGGCCAGAAATCCGGCAAGACGAATGGGAACCGGTTCTGGCAGCCCTCGACGAGTTCCCAGGTGACTGGCTGGTTGCGAGCGGCAGCTTGCCCCGCGGCGTGCCGGCAGACCTATATGCCCAGATTGCGCGGCGGGCGGCCCGGCACGGCCAGCATGTCGTGCTCGATTGCGCTGGCACGCCGTTGCGTGCTGCCCTCGGCTGCGGCTTGACCCTGATCAAGCCCAGCCTTAGGGAACTCGAAGATCTACTCGGGCGGGAGTTGCGCGATCCGGGCACGCAGGATGCCGAAGCGCTCGCCCTTGTGCACTCCGGCGCCGCGGAAATCGTAGCACTGACGTTGGGCGCCGAGGGTGCTATCATCGCAAGCAAGGCGGGCGTATTTCACCTGCCCGCGCCAGCAGTGCCCGTGATCAGTTCCGTCGGCGCGGGCGATAGCTTCGTCGCTGGAATGACCTTGGGCCTGGCCCGGGGAGCATCATTGGAGGACGCCGCCGCCTGGGGTATCGCCGCCGGCAGCGCGACAGTATCCAGTTATGGCACGGCAGGCCTCACGCGGGAGAGCGTTGAGGCGCTACGTGGGGCATTAATCAGCGACCGTATCAGCACTGCGCTGCGCCAATCATGAGTGGCCGGACGTGTATCTTTCACTTTGCGCCGCGTTGACCTAAATCAATCATATTTTCCCGCACGGTGGTATACGGGCGGTCACTGCGAGTGACTGCACTCTACTGAACGATTTCGAGAGAGCCTTGCTGCTCGAATAAGCTGTCGCGAGGGAGCCGTTGTCATGGTGACTCCAGCTAGCAATGATATGGGATTGGTGGAGAAGAGCCTGGAGCACCCGGCGCAGCCGGCTGGGCACACGAGACCTGCGCGTGCAATGAGCGCAAAAGCCGCGGGCGAGAAGAGCTGGAGTGCGATGAGCCCGGGTGCAGCCCTGGTCCCCGATGCGGCGGCACGAGTCCGTTCGCTGGGTACCGAAGGGGCAGGTGCGCTCAGCGCCCCATCGACCTTACCGGAGGCCGAGCCCTGGTCGCCGGCTGATCACTATAGTTACAAAAGCATCGACCGGGCATTCAAAGCGAATCTGGCAAGGCTGACCTTCGGCCTGAGCCCCGCTGTACTTGCCGACCAGGCCATGGACTGGCTCGTGCATCTGGCTGTCTCGCCCGGAAGGCAATTGCAGCTCGTCGAGAAATACTTTCGCGACATCACTCGCTTCGGCCTCTGTGCCGCACAAAGTGCCGCCAATCCGGCCACTCCGCCATGCATCACCCCATTGCCACAAGACCGGCGATTTCGGGGAGAAGCCTGGCAGCAATGGCCGTACAACCTGATTTACCAATCTTTCCTGCTGACCGAGCAGTGGTGGCACAACGCCACGACAGGAGTTGATGGTGTCTCGCAGCGCCATGAACGCAGCCTGCCGTTCACGGTTCGGCAATTTCTCGATGTTTTCTCCCCGTCCAACTTCGTTTGGACAAATCCTGAGGTTACCCAGGCGACAGTCACAACGGGCGGACGTAACCTCGCCGAAGGATTCCAGAACTTCATCGGGGACTGGCAGAGGGTGATAACCGGCAAGCCACCTGTTGGCGCCGAGCAGTTCGTGGTTGGGCAGAACGTTGCGGTCACGCCCGGCAAAGTCGTGTTTCAAAACCGGCTCATTGAGCTCATCCAGTATTCGCCTGCGACAGATCAGGTCTATACCGAGCCTGTCCTCATCGTGCCCGCTTGGATCATGAAATACTACATTCTTGATCTTTCGCCGCACAACTCACTCGTCAAATATCTCGTCGACCACGGCCACACGGTCTTCATGATCTCCTGGAGGAACCCGACGTCTGAGGATCGTGATCTGGGCATGGACGACTATCGGCGGCTGGGGGTCATGGCGGCTTTGGACGCCGTCTCCGCGATCGTCCCTGAGCGGCGGATGCACGCTACCGGCTACTGCCTCGGTGGAACCGAGTTGCTCATCGCCGCCGCCGCCATGGCCCGCGACGGTGATGAACGCCTTGCCACAATGACTCTGTTCGCCGCCCAGGGCGACTTCACCGAGGCGGGCGAACTCACCCTGTTCATCAATGAGAGTGAGATTGCTTACCTCGAGAACCTGATGTGGGATAGTGGCTATCTCGACACTTACCAGATGGCCGGTGCTTTTCAGATTCTCCGATCCAATGACCTGATCTGGTCCCGTGTCGTCCGCGAGTACCTGCTGGGCGGACGACAGCCTATGAACGACCTGATAGCATGGAACGCAGACGCCACCCGCTTGCCGTACCGCATGCATTCCGAATATCTGCGCCGGTTGTTTCTCAGCAACGACTTGGCCGAGGGACGCTTTGAAGTCGAGGGGCGTCCGGTGTGGCTCACTGACGAGCAAGTCCCAAGCTTCGCGGTCGGCACAGTGGCCGACCACGTCGCCCCGTGGCGCTCCGTCTATAAGATCCATCTCATCCCCAACAACGAGCTCACTTTCGTACTGACCAGCGGCGGCCACAATACCGGCATCGTCAGCGAGCCGGGTCACCCCGGACGTTCTTATCAGGTCCGCACGCGACGGCCCAACGAGCATTACATCGATCCAGAGACTTGGCAGATCGAAACGCCAGTCCGCCAGGGGTCCTGGTGGCCCGAATGGCAGTCCTGGCTCGCCCGGTATTCAACCGAGAAAGTGCCGCCACCGCCGATGGGCGCCCCCGAGAAGGGGTACGGGGCGCGCCGGGACGCTCCCGGCCTCTATGTCCGGCAACCCTGACGGCCCCGCATTCCGTAATCTCTCGAAACCACACTATGGTGACGAGCATGTCCTCATGTTGCGATGTCGCATTGCGTCCCGGGTCTGAAGCGACCCCGATCTGAGGCAGCGAAGCGCGATCAGACCGCGTCAGGAACACGATAACCCTGCAACATCTGGATGTAATTGGCGCGTTCGAATGCGGTCGGATCCCGCAAGCGTTGCTGGCTCATGCGCCCCCGAACCTCTTCTACGGAATCGATGTCGCGTGCGGCAAGCAAAGCCCAAAGGCCATCGAGCAGCGTCTTCATATGGCTGACGCCGTGCCGCAGCAAGGATGATGTCGTCATCACCACGTCGGCGCCGGCCAGCAAGTACTTGAATACCTCGTCCGCCGACTCGACCCCGGTGCTGGCGGCGAGCGCCGCCGGCACCCGTCCGTAAAGGATCGCAATCCATAGCAGGGGCAGCCGAATCTCGGCCGGCCTGCTGAGTTCGAGGTCCATCGATAGGCGGAGCGTCGCAATGTCGATGTCGGGCTGGTAGAAGCGGTTGAACAACACCAAGGCATTGGCGCCCTCATCGGCGAGCGCGCGCGCCATCGCGCCGATCGCACTGAAATGCGGGCCGATCTTGGCCGCGACGGGGATCGCTACGGATGCTTTCACCAGGCGGAGGATCTCCAGATAGCGCTGTTCGACATCGCGACCGGTCATCGAAAGATCAGCCGGAATGAAATAGATATTCAGCTCGATCGCATCGGCTCCCGCCTGCTCGAGCGCGGATGCATAGTCGGTCCAACCCTCCCGTGTGATGCCATTCAGGCTGGCAATGACGGGGATGCCGACCGCCTCCTTGGCGCGGCGCACGATGTCGAGATAGCGCTCCGGCTCGAAACCATAGCTATCATAGGTGGGGAAATAACTCTGTGCCTCGGCGAACCCGCTCGCCGCCACCTCCTCCGTGCGGCGCTCGAATTCCCGCCGCTCCGCAACAATCTGTTCCTCGAAGATCGAAGGCAACACCACCGCAGCCGCGCCATAATCTTCTAGGGCGCGGAGCTTGCCGATGTCACTATTGAGCGGCGAGGCCGAGGCGATCAATGGATTTCGAAGCCGCAGCCCCATGTAGTCTGTTGTCAAATCCATCTACCGTCACCTTCAGGAGCATTCATTCAAACTTGATACAAGCCGCAGCGGATGATCTATCCGGCGGGATGGAAAGAATCACCACTACGGCTCGCCAGTTCCTCATATTGCCGGTATTTCTCCGTCACGACCTGCTGCGCCTGCGCCAGCAGCGCTTCGGCCGCCTTCGGGTCTGTGTTGACGAGCGCCCGGTACCGCAGCTCGTTATAGGCGTATCGCTGCAACGGGATCGTCGGCCGCGGCGAGTCGAGGCGGAACGGCCTCTCCCCGATTCGGCGCATCGCCGGGTTGAATCGGAAGAGCGGCCAATAACCGCTCGCCGCCGCCAGACCCTGCTGCTTCATGCCGAATCGCAAATCGAAGCCATGGGCGATGCAATGGCTGTAGGCGAGGATCAGCGACGGACCGGGGTAGGCGTCGGCCTCGCGGAAGGCGAGCAAGGTGTGCTGCGGATTGGCGCCCATCGCCACCTGCGCGACATAGACATTACCGTACGCAATCGCTTGCAGAGCGAGGTCCTTGCGTGCCACACGCTTACCCGCGGCGGCGAATTTCGCCACGGCGCCGAGCGGCGTCGCCTTGGAGGCCTGACCACCGGTGTTGGAATAGACCTCAGTATCGAGCACCAGCACGTTGACATCGCGAGCGCTCGCCAGCACGTGGTCGAGCCCGCCATAGCCAATGTCGTAAGCCCAGCCGTCGCCGCCGACGACCCAGACGCTGCGCCGAACCAGGTGGTCGGCGACCGACAACAGATCCTGGGCGGCTTCGTCGTGCATCGTCAGGAGCTTCTGCTTCAGCGCTACTATGCGGGCGCGCTGGGCACGAAGTTCAGACTCGCGCTCCTGTGGGGCATCGAGGATCGCATGCACGAGGTCCTCACCGACTTGGGGCGCGAGCTTGCGCAGCAGTGCCTGAGCCACCTCGAGATGCTTATCCGCGGCGAGACGGAAGCCCAGACCGAATTCGGCATTGTCCTCGAACAGAGAATTGGACCAGGCCGGGCCCCTTCCGGCAGCGTCCTTCGTCCAGGGCGTCACCGGCAGATTGCCGCCATAGATGGATGAGCATCCGGTGGCATTGGCGATCTGCAACCGGTCGCCGAACAACTGCGACAAGAGCTTGAGGTAGGGTGTCTCGCCGCAGCCCGCGCAGGCGCCGGGGAACTCGAACAGCGGCTCAAGGAACTGCACGCCGCGCACATTGGCAAAGTCGATGCGGGCCCGATCGTTAACCGGCAGCGTTTCGAAGAACGCGATGTTGCTGCGCTCGCGTTCGAGGATTGGCGCTTTGTTGGCAAGGTTGATCGCCTTCTTGCCAGGTTCGAGTGGACTATTGGCCGGACAGGCCTCGACACAGAGGCCACAGCCCGTGCAGTCTTCCAAATAGACTTGCAGAGAGAAGCGCACGCCGGGATTGCCGCGCGAATTGACCGGCGCGGACCTGAATCCGTCGGCCATGCCGTCGAGCCGATCCTCGTTGAAGTATTTGGACCTTATGACGCTGTGCGGGCAAACGAAACCGCACTGGCCACACTGGATGCAAAGATCCGGCTCCCAAACCGCGATCCTATCCGAGATATTGCGCTTCTCGAACGCAGTCGTTCCGGAGGGCCAGGTTCCATCCACGGGTAGCTGGCTGACGCGGATCTCGTCACCAAGGCCACACATCATCCTGGCGGTCACTTCGCGTACGAATTGAGGTGCGTTCGCCGGCACGATCGGTGGGCGGTCGAACGTGCTCGTGGCCGCAGCCGGCACTTTTACCTCGAATAGATGCGCGACCGTGTGGTCGACGGCTGCGAAGTTCTTGCGCACCACATCGGGACCCTTCTTCCCGTAAGTCTTCTCGATTGAGTGCTTTATACGCCCGATCGCCTCCTCTCGCGGCAGCACACCCGAAATGGCAAAGAAAGAGGTCTGCAGCACGGTATTGATCCGCTGGCCCATACCAGTATCACGCGCAACCTTGGACGCATCGATCACGAAGAAGCGCAGATTCTTGTTCAGAATTTGCATCTGCACGGAGCGCGGCAGGTGGTCCCATATGGAGTCCGGCCCAAAAGGCGTATTTAGGAGGAAGGTGCCACCCTCGGCGGCGAGGCCCAATATATCCGTGCGGTCGAGAAAGCTCTCGTGATGGCACGCGACAAAATTGGCCGACTCCACCAAGTAAGGCGAGCGGATCGGCTGTTTTCCGAAGCGCAAATGCGAAATCGTCTGCGCACCCGACTTGTGCGAGTCGTAGACGAAATAGCCTTGCGCGTACATCGCCGGGTCTTCGGCAATGATCTTCACGCTGTTTTTGTTGGCGCCAACTGTGCCGTCCGCGCCTAGCCCGTAAAACAAAGCGCGCACAACATCATCGCGCTCGATCGAGAAATTCGGGTCAACCTCGAGGCTGGTGCCCGAAACATCATCCTCGATTCCAACAGTGAAGCCGTGCTTCGGGTGAGGCCGCTTCAACTCGTCGAATACCGCCTTGGCTTGAGCGGGATTGAAATTCTTCGATCCGAGCCCATAACGTCCACCGATCGCGCGCGGCATGGCAGCACGCTTGCCGCTTGCCATTGCCTGCGCCAGTGTCGTGACGACGTCGAGATAGAGTGGCTCGCCGAGTGAGCCCGGCTCCTTCGTCTGCTCGAGCACGGCTATAGCGCGGCAAGAGTCCGGCAGCGCGGCAAGGAAATGCCCGGCCGAGAACGGCCGGTACAGCCGCACCTGCAGCACACCGACGCGCTCGCCTGATCGCCGCAGGAATGCCGCCGTCTCGCGGGCGGTCTCCGCACCCGAGCCCATAACCACGATGACGCGCTCGGCATCAGGCGGCCCCTCATACTCGAATAGCTTGTACGCTCGGCCAGTCAGCGCGGCAAAGCGGTCCATGTTAGCCTGGACGATCGCCGGCACCCGAGCGTAGTAGGGGTTCACCGTCTCCCGTGCCTGGAAGTACGTGTCGGGATTGTGCGCCGTGCCGCGGATGAACGCATGCTCAGGATTGAGCGCACGATCCCGGTGCGCTCGGACGAGATCCTGCCGGACCATCGCTCTGATCTGCGCATCGGATAAAAGAATCAGTTTGTTCACTTCATGCGAGGTCCGGAAACCATCGAAGAAATGGAGGAACGGGACCCGCGACTCCAATGTCGAAGCTTGCGCGTTCAGCGCCGTGTCGTGCGCCTCCTGCACCGATGCCGACGAGAGCAGCGCGAACCCAGTCGTGCGCGCGGCCATGACATCCGAATGGTCGCCAAAGATCGACAGCGCCTGCGTTGCCAGCGCCCGCGCTGCCACATGGAACACGGTCGCGGTGAGCTCGCCGGCGATCTTGAACATATTCGGCAGCATGAGCAGCAGCCCCTGCGATGCCGTGAAAGTCGTCGTCAGCGCACCCGATTGCAGCGCCCCGTGCACGGCCCCGGCTGCCCCGCCCTCGCTCTGCATTTCCTGAATTATCGGGATATTCCCCCAGATGTTGGTCAGCCCACGGGCCGACCATTCATCGGCGAGCTCGGCCATCGTCGAAGAGGGGGTAATCGGATAGATCGCGCAGACCTCGTTAACCCGATAAGCGACGTGCGCCACCGCAGTGTTGCCATCCATGGTGTCGGTTTGCGGCATCGCGTTTTCCGGTCGCATCGGTTACCTCGTTCTCAGGCCGCCGGCTCAGGGACCATCTCGATCGCGTGGCATGGACAAGTGTCGAAACAGACCGCGCACCCGGTACAGCGATCGTAGAGGTAGCGGTAACGGCGGCCGGGGCCGAGCTTCTCGATTGCCTGTTCGGGGCAGGCCGCATAGCATTGGTCGCATTCGAAACAGTTGCCGCAGGAGAGGCAGCGTTGCGCTTCGTAGCGCGCTTCCTTCTCGCTCAGTCCCGCTATGATCTCCTCGAAGCCACTCGTGCGGGTTGCCGGCGGTAACTCTCGTTGCTCGCGGCGCTCAGCGTCGCTGTAGATCGGCAGGTGCAGCATCTCGAATGACACGACCGGATGCTTCGCAGCCGGTCGATAGCCCGTCCCCCGCAGCCACGCGTCGATATACCGTGCCGCCTTCTTGCCGTGCCCAACCGAAACCGTGACGGTCCGCTCACCAGGCACCATATCGCCGCCAGCGAAAATTCCCGGATGACCGGTCATCATGTCCGGTCCGACCTCGACGACGCCATCTTGTGCTAACTCGATCCCGGGCACCCGGCGAAGGAAGCGGCTGTCCGTGTCCTGGCCGAGCGCCAGCACGATCGAATCGGCTTCCAGTTTTTCGAACTGACCGGTCGGCCGCGGCCGGCCGCTGGCGTCGAGCTCCATCCTCTCGACGGTGAGATCAGGCCCAACAACCTCCTTGATGGTCGTCAGCCACTTGATCTTGATGCCTTCCTCGATTGCCTCGTCGGCTTCGAAGGCGTGCGCTGGCATATGGGCGCGGTCGCGCCGGTAAACGATAAGCGCTTCGTCGGCGCCAAGGCGCTTGGCAGTGCGTGCGGCATCCATGGCGGTGTTGCCGCCGCCGTAAATCACGACACGGCGCCCGAGATGCGGCATCTCGCCGGTGCTGACATTGTGGAGCAGCGAGACGGCGTCGAGCACCCGCGCTGCATCGCGGGCCGGGATGTCTACATGTTTGCCGACACCGGCGCCGACGGCGACGAATACCGCATCGAAGCGGCCGCCCTCCTTTTCGGCGAGGAGGTCCTCAACCTTATGATTGAGAACTATGGCCACACCCATGGCCTCGATCTGCCGCACCTCTTTCATCAGGTCTTCGCGCGGCAACCGATAGGCGGGAATGCCAAAATGCATCATGCCGCCGGGTAGGGG
>JAFAHH010000309.1 GCA_019237355.1 Acetobacteraceae bacterium
GCTGGAAACGGCGGGCGGCGTCGCCAGGCCAAGCCCCGACTTGCCCAGCCCGGCCGTAAGCAGGTCGTTGGTGACCCCATCGTAATGGGTGGTCACGGGGTTACCGAGCATGAAGCGCGGCTGGTCGCCCGGCTCGAAGGCCGCCGCCGGCAGGCTCGCCGCGGTCAATGCCAAGGCCGGTGCGAGTTGAGCTGCAAGACGGACCGAAAACTTGCGCATTCATTCCTCACCAAGAGTTCCGCAGCGGTACGTACAGTGTCCCGGGACGATGCATGCGGGTCAATCTCTGCCTTGGCATTCGGCGGGTCCGGTGGCTTGGCCTTCAGCCTATGAGGTTTCCGGGCCGATCGGCGCTGTTGGTCTGGTTCGGTGGAGCCATGCTGACCGCCAAGGGTGTGCGTGCACAGCTCGCCCCGAGACCTTCCGGCCTCGCTTGCTTGCCCATCGCGCTCGCATGGCTACGCCGACCCGCGATGGATGAAAGACCGCGCGGCCGGTCAGCAGGATTCAGTATCTCGGATACCGGGTTCAGATCGAACCGATATCCGAGGCGGCCTGACCCCTTCAGATTTCGCCCCCGCTCCCGATCGGGCGCGCGGATTAAGCGGGCTTGTCCAGCTCCTTCGTAAGCTCCGGCAGTACTTGGAACAGGTCGCCGACGAGGCCATAGTCCGCGACCTGGAAAATCGGCGCCTCTTCGTCCTTGTTGATAGCGACAATCACCTTGCTGTCCTTCATGCCTGCGAGGTGCTGGATCGCGCCTGAGATGCCGACCGCAATATACAGATCGGGCGCCACCACCTTGCCGGTCTGCCCCACTTGGTAATCATTGGGCACGAAACCAGCATCGACGGCGGCCCGGGAGGCGCCGACCGCTGCACCGAGCTTGTCGGCAATCGTTTCGAGTAGGTGGAAATTCTCCCCGCTCTGCATGCCGCGCCCGCCGGAGATCACGATCCGGGCGGCGGTCAGTTCGGGCCGCTCGCTCTTGGAAAGCTCGGCCGAGACAAAGCGCGACGTGCCGGGCGCCTCGGGGGCCGGAGCTTGCTCGATCGCGGCGTTGCCCCCGGTTGTGGGAACCGGATCAAAGCTTGCCGCCCGAACGGTGATCACTTTGATCTTGTCCGATGATTTCACCGTCGCGAGCGCGTTCCCGGCATAGATTGGCCGGACGAAAGTGTCGGCATCCTCTACGCCTGAGATGTCGCTGATCGGCTGCACATCCAGCAAGGCAGCGACCCGCGGCATCACGTTCTTGCCCACGGATGTCGCGGCGGCGAGCAGGTGCGTGTAGCCAGGGGCGAGCTGAACCAGCAAGGCCGCGACTGGCTCGGCCAGCAGGTGCTCGAACTGCTGCCCATCTGCGGCGACGACTTTGCGCACGCCGGGAAGCTTCGATGCGGCTTCGGCAAACTGCTGCAGGCCACTGCCCGCAACCAGCACATCGACCTCGCCCAGCTTCTGGGCCGCCGCCACGGCGCTGCGCGACGGCTGCTTCACGCCGTTAGCATCGCATTCGAGTAGAACAAGGGCCGCCATGGGCTAGATCACCTTCGCTTCTGTCCTGAGCAGATTCACCAACTCTTGCACGGAGCCAACCTTGCGCCCGGCTTCACGCTTCGGCGGCTCGGTCACTTTCAACGTCTGCAGCCGGGGCGTGATGTCGACGCCCAGATCGGCCGGGCTGAGGTTCTGGATCGGCTTCTTCCGCGCTTTCATAATATTGGGCAGGCTTGCGTAACGGGGTTCATTGAGCCGCAGATCGGTCGTGACGATTGCGGGCAGATTGAGCGCGAGGGTCTCAAGCCCGCCATCGATTTCACGTGTAACCGTCGCCGTCTCGCCCTCGATCACCACCTTGCTGGCGAAAGTTGCTTGCGGCCAGCCGAGCAGGGCGGCGAGCATTTGCCCGGTCGCGTTCATATCATCATCGATCGCCTGCTTGCCCATGATGATCAGGCGCGGCTGCTCCTTCTCAGCGATCGCTTTCAGCAGCTTGGCCGCGGCGAGCGGTTGCAGCTCCCCATCGACCTGCACGAGGATGCCGCGATCGGCCCCCATAGCGAGCGCGGTGCGTATCGTTTCAGAACATTGTGCTGGGCCCATCGAGATTGCAACGATCTCGGTCCCGGAGCCCTTCTCCTTGAGGCGCACCGCCTCTTCCACCCCGATCTCATCGAACGGGTTCATGGA
>JAFAHH010000464.1 GCA_019237355.1 Acetobacteraceae bacterium
CGACGGAAAAAATCGAGCGAATAAGCCAAATATTCTCCGGTGAGGCGGCTTTTCTCGGCAAAACCTTGCGGCGTCAGGTAATAGGCATAACGGTTGAGTGGGACCTGGCTCATTTTGACCAAGCCCTGGCGCACGCAGCGCCGCAGATACGCATTGGTGAGGCCGAGCGCGATCCCCAGCTCGCGCGCGAGCTTGCGCTGCGTGATCGCGCTGTCGCGTTCGATCGAGCTGAGCACGCTCAACACGATCCCAGGATCACCCGTCTCTCGCAGCTGCCTCTCTTCCCCCACCGCCGGTCCGCTTCCCTGCTTCCCAAAAAGCACCCTACCGCGTTCACGCCATGAACGTCAATTCCCGCGATGCCAGGCGGGAAACACAACAGTTTGCGCACCAAGCGCGTGCACTGGCTGGGTCGAGCACGACGGCGTTTTCGTCGCTACGAAATGACGGGCTGGGAGCCGCCCTATGGCCTGCCGAGGCCGAATCGGCTCGATGCTGCATGAGCATCGTCGGGAGAGCCCGAGTTATTCGCGAGGTCGCCGGTCCACATGCGTCCGGGGAGTGATTAGATCGCACACTCGGTATGATCAGCCCATCGCGCCCGAGAAAATATGCGACTTCTGCCCTCTTGGGCTTCGTACTCCTGCTCCCGCTAAAATACGCTAGCTGCCGAAAGCGCTTATGGGAAGGCTAATACTTGGAGATTCTCGAGTGTCAATCCTCTCGTTGTGTCGTCGGCGTAGTGGTGGCATTCGGGTCGCTGGCTGGGGCGGCAGGCTTCGCATAGCGGAATCAAAAGCCGCTGAAAACCCCTCATTTCCCACTTTGGGCCGCCATATGCGCGGTACCGACGCGCGGCTTCGAAAATGTCGTCGCCGGTCGGGACTGCAAAAATACCCAGCATCTGATGCGCCGCACCGACGTCGATGGAGCGGGTGCGAGCGTGCGCGGGGGCGCGCGCGAAATAAGCGTGCGCGTGGGGCGAGCGCGAAATAAGCGTGCGCCAGCCGCGGTAACACAAAATCATCGGTATAACGGCCGCGACCGATCAGCAAGCGGAGATCTTCGGTGCGCGTCACCGCCTAGCCCAGCGCGAATTTCATCGGATCCCTCCCATTCGTCCATTACGGCGGGTCACCGTTGCGTGCCCGACGGTGCCTCCTCGCCGTGAAAACCTATGCCATACATGAACGGCTCAACGGAACTAGCGCAACATCACGCGCGTGAGCTCGTTGCGAGGCCCGGCATGCCGCCGTCGATTCACAACCGCTGCAGGGTAGCAATCTTGATTCGAACCGGAAGAGATGGTGCCGGCGCTGCTCTATATCGTTTCGCGCGAGGCCGACCGGGCAATGGCTGGCGGTCGTAGCTGTCCGCCAATTCCTGCAACGTAGTGCCCTGCGCGCGCCGTCTGGTGGCCTCTTTCTGCTGCGAGGGGGGGGGCGCCCATGTGCTGTCCTCGATCCTTGGTGCGGCTCCTGCCTTCCGCCGTGTGGGTGCGGATCAGATCGCGCTCCACGTCCGCGAGGCCGCCCAAGACGGTAATCCTCAAAGCGCCCGGTGCTGGTTCCGGTGTCAGCCCGCGCTCGGCGCCACTCACCTCAGCAAGACTAGGCCTGAATGATAGTAGCCGCGCCATCCGAGGAGGTTCGTGAGCACACGCGGGGTCTGGCAGAAACCGAAGTCAGCGAGCACGGCGTTGATGCGGTCGCGGTCGCGGCCTTGAGGTAATTGCGGCCCATCCGGCGCTCGGCCTTGCTGTGCCCAATGGTTGTAGCCGCGATAACCTTTGTCGACGTGGACGCGGCGGGTCTCGATCCCGGTGAACGCTTCCGGCTCGGCGATCACCGGTGCCAAGTATGGCCATCAAACGGATTGCCGTGCAGCGCTTTGGCGTGCAGCACAAACTGGCCGCCTCTGGGCTTGGTGGCTGGGGTTGCCACCGACACCCTTGCTTCCGCAGGGGCAGGCTCTTGTAGCCGAACTCATACGGTGCCCGTGCTTTGCCTTTGCCGATGCACTCGACCTCGGGGGCGTGCAGCGTTACGAGCGACGGGCATAGAGCGACGAGTCAGAGATCTTACACAGCGTCGTGATAAGACGTTGGGGTTAATGGTCGCGGGGATCGGTGCCAAGCTGAACGGCAATCTCGTTTAGCACGATCACGGTTGGGTTTCGTCGTCCCCGTTCGATGCCAGAGATATATGAGCGATCGAGCCCCGTCTTAGCAGCGAGTTCTTCCTGCGAAAGGCCCGCGGCAGCACGCAAGCGGCGCAGGTTGAAGCCGACCGTCTGGCGAATATCCATCGCCAGAGGCATAGGTCCTGTGGACTTTAGGCGTCAGTTGACTATAGTCAACATACTGACCCACGATCGGTCTCACTATGCTTAGACCTATCACCAATCAGGAAGTCGCAGACCTGTCGCGAGGAGCTGAAATCGCGATGATGAAAATAACCGCTGACAGGTTAAACCTTGCATTGGTCATTGAAAGCATCCGTTCTGATCAACAAATCGATAAAAAGAGAGGATCTATCGTTGTAGCGGACTGCGGACTTTTTCACGGTGTATTTGTGTGGATCCTAATCTTATACCGATTTCGGCGATTTATTTCAGGTCTCATGTGCGTTTTCTTACGCCAGCCAGAACAAATCTGTCTGCCAATCGACTCGGATCAGTCAAAAGCCAGCTCGGTTTTGTACTCGAGTATGTGCTTAACGGCGAAGGTATAAAGCCGCGAGCGCGCAAAATCAGCCCGCGCTTTGATCAACTTTTGATACTAGTGTTCAGACGCATACAGATGATACGGGGAGCCTGTCGAGTTTGGCCAGTATGACCTCGGCGGTTTTGTCCAGACGAAGGGTTTGGGATTGGCATTGTGCTCGGCCAAGTAGGCGTTGATGGCAGTCTGCAGATCGGCAATCGAGCGGAAGACGCCGCGGCGGATCCGTTGGCGGGTCATCTTGGAGAAGAAATTCTCGACCGCATTCAGCCACGAAGCGGAAGTCGGGGTGAAATGGAAAACCAGCGCGGGTGACGTGATAGCCAGGCCAAGACCTTGGGGTGCTTGTGGGTGGCATAGTTGTCGAGCACCGCATGGATCAGCTTACCGGCCGGGACTTCGCGCTCGACGGCATTGAGGAAG
>JAFAHH010000819.1 GCA_019237355.1 Acetobacteraceae bacterium
CATGGCGAGAACGACTCAGCTCGTCCAAGAAGGATTTGTGAAGATGACGGAGTAGCCGCCAAAGCACTACCAGGGAGGCGCAGCGGGTGCGCGACTGCCCTCAAGCCACCAGTTTCGGACGGGCAGGCTATTTGATGGACCCAGCCGAACTGCTTGAGCGCACGGCCGCCGCGGCCGAGTACTCCGAGCAGCTTGCCATCCAGGCTCAACTTGTAAATCCGCCCGGGATAGGCGTCGGAAGTGTAGAGCACCTGGTTCGGGCCGGGCGTGATGCAAACGGTCCACGGCGCGCCGGCGACGAAGGTTTTCGCCGTGCCGGGGGGCGGCGACTGATTGGGCTTGTTGCCAATCACCGGCTTGGTATTCGGGTCGAAAGGTACATCGATTGTAATCTGCCGGAGCAGCTTGCCGCCGGTATCGAATACTTGAATGCGGCGATTGCCGCGGTCGGCGACGTACACTTGGTTCCGGGAATCCACGGCGATGCTGTGCGGGGTATTGAACTGGCCGGGCTGATCCCCGGGCGTTCCCCAGGACCCCAACCACTCGCCGTCGGGGCTCACCTTGCCGATCCGGGCATTGATGTAGCCGTCGCTGATATACCCGTTCCCGTCGCTATCCCACGCAATGTCCGTTACTTGCCTGAACTGGCCGTCGATGGCGGGCAGGGGCGGCTTTGGGTGTTTGAGAGGGCCGGTCTCTTCGTCGGAGGCTTCCTGCTTGCGGCCGAACACCATTGTCACCCGGCCTTGTGGGTTGAACCTGATGACCATGTCCGAGCCCTTGTCGGTGACCCAGATATTGTCGGCCGGGTCTACTTTTACCGTGTGGGCGAACGACCAAGCGTAGAGGTTACGGCCAATTTCGCGGACGAAATTGCCGTCGCGGTCGAACTCGAGCAACTGGGCGGCGGCAGCGGCATAGGCGGGGCCCCTGGAATTGCCGCGCGAGAAGGCGAAGACGTGACCTTGGGAATTGACCGCGACGCCGGCGACCTCGCCAAAATACAAGTCGGGCGGGAGTTTCAATGGTTCGGGGACACTGTCGAACGGGATCTCGGGAACCGATTGTGGAGCCGGCGCGGAACCCCCGGCGACCTGCGCGAGTGCGGCCGGGCTGATGAACAGGAGTAGGCACGTAAGGAAAGGTATCATGACGATTCCCCCTAAGACCATCAAGGCTTAGTTTAGTTTGACGTTTCCGACGATTCCGCCTCAAGCCTAATGTTCGAGTGACTCCACCGATGGTCACGAATCAAGGGGCCGTTAACGCTCTTGTGTCAAGCGACCTTGGCGGGCCGCCATGACATGGTTGCCCGGTCGCGGCATCATGCTCTAGGGTTTTTGGTTTGAGAGCGCGATTCAGGCTTTCCGACGATCGGGACCCCAATTCCGGGCCCATTTTGCGCGCAAAATGGGACCCGGTGCTCGCGAATTGCGGACCCGAATCCGCCTCAAGCCATCGCGCTCTAGTCGTTGGTCAGATGATGCGGGAAGGGAAGTCCATGATTTGCTACTGCAGCGTTTCGCTCCTGGTTTATGCGGCGCTTTTCGTTGCGAACGGGATGGCCTCGGCAGCACCTCGATCTGAACCGGCATTGGGGCCGAGCGAAAGCCAGCTTGCGGATGCGGTGCGGCTCGGTACGGTTGCGACCCTCGCACCATTGTGCGGCTTGCGTGACGAACCGTGGGCAGAGGATCTGCGTCGGGCAACGGTACAGTCCGCGACCGGAGCGAAGGCTTATGACGATCCGGCGCTCAAGGCCGCTCCCGGCAGCAATTTGGCGATTGGGGCGCTCTCGTTTGCCGAGATGGAGGCGCTGGAAGATTTCGCCGAGCCATCCGGCGCCTCGAGTTGCGGTAGGCTTGCGGCCGATCCCGAGCTGGCGCGGGCGGACGATATTGTGAGGGCTTTTCGCGACCAATTGGCGCCGGTTCCCAGATCGTAGCCCAATCTCAGGGCTGACTGTGCCGGTGGAAAAGGTCGATACCGCGATCCAAGCTGGCAAGAGCATGATGACTTCAGGTCGAAGCGATCATGCTCTGGCGTTTTTGGTTTGAGAGCGCGATTCAGGCTTTCTGACGATTCGGCCTCGAGCCATCGCGCTCTGCCCCTCGATGGAAGGCTGAGCTAAG
>JAFAHH010000937.1 GCA_019237355.1 Acetobacteraceae bacterium
GGAATCACAGTAGATTCAGCCGCTTCAAGTCTGGTCAGGCAACCGATTCAAAAGACTCACTTTGATATCGGACGGACACTGAGAGCGTCAAAGATCTGCTGAACTCAGACTTTCTCAACGAAGAATGGCTTAAGGCCGAGATCAAGCGCCCTCGGAAGAGCTTAGGAGGTTCTATTCGCCCCGTAAATCCTCGCGACCATGAAAGATGACCGGTACCCAGCGTGTGGTACCATTTACCCGCAAGGAGCAAAGCCCTCCGGAAAAGAAAAACGGAGAAGCGGGCGGCCTAATTACCCCTAAAACGTCCTGCTTCGCCTTCGTTCGTAAACGCTTGAAATCCCAACTGGGGCTTGCGAAGCCAGTGATGCTCGCTCTTTTCGACTCGCCACAAGCGCGTAGGCCCCCTTGCCGGCAGAGAGAACAGCCTCGAAAGCGGCCAATAGAGCCCGGCAGGGACCTAGCCCGCTGCCCGTCCGGGAAAGCCGGAGCCTCGGTTCGAGGCGAGCAGAAAGCGGTACTCTCTGCGAGGCTTTCTGGACCGCAACGGAGCGCCAGAAATCCTCATGACGCCCTCATAAGGATGGTTCAGCTCCAAAATGAGGAAAATCGCCCCGGAAACCGAGAGGGCCCCGATGAACACGGCGGCGATCACCGTTGCATTGAACTGTGCAAACAGACCGAATCCCGGTAAACAGCACGGCGATCCAAAAGATCAGGACTGCCAGAAACGGCCACGCGACTGAGCCTCCGAGCTCCTGCAACATGAGGAGCCGGGTCTGCTGGATGTCCGCCCCGAGCTGCAGGGCCTTTTCTTGGATAAAACGCTGGGCGTCAGTATTGGGAGAGAGGTTCTGAATCGAGCCGTACAGCGTTTCAGCTTGGCCTCGCATCCTTGACGGATCAAAATGCGCGATCTGCACGCCGCTCGGCGACCAGACGCGTTGGTAAGTGGCCAGGGCTGCCTGACGAAGCATGGCGCGGGAGTCTTTCGCTTCCGGCCCATAGAAACCGAGAAGACGATCGAGCTGGACGACCTTGGCCGCGATCACGTTAAGGTCGCTGGCCTGCGTGTCATAGGAACTCTTTGCAGAGGCGATCAGCAGGCTGAGAACCAGCGCCGCCATGGTGGCGATCAGCCCCATAACGAGCTTCACCACCTCCTTGGAATCGCTATCCAAGTGATGTTCCGGCAACTTCGCGTGCAAAACAATGCCTAGGAGCGCTCCGCCGAAAGCGCAGCCAAAGACGATCGCGGCGATGGTCAAAGAGCTCATTCGTTAGGGCGCCGGGACAGCAATGAATCTCTCCAAGTCAGTGTTCGCCATCAATCGAGGACGTAGCTGCACCCAGTATCGAACCCGCAGCCCGCATAAACATTGAGGAAATTATCCAACGTGGTGTGTGCCGTACTATTCGGGGGCGCGATTGTCAGATCCTGGTCCAGCACCTTCGTCTTAAACGTCCATCCCTCCGGTAGCTTGAGCTTGGAACCGAGATCCGAAAGCTTATCCATCGACAGACCTTTATCGACGTGATACGTGTAGGACTGCATCACGTAAACAACTTCTGGTGGGGCCAACAGGAAGACCGGCTTTCCCTTCTCGTATAGGTATTTCGATGCGCGGTTCGTCTCCATCATGGTATAAGGCTTCGAAATCGAGGCGCGCAAAGCCTCGAGAGACATGGAGCGCATCCAGCTCGCCTTCACGCCATCAAAATCTTTTGTCTCCGCCGAAGCCCACGGGAAAACGGGTCCAATATAGGGTCCAAGTGATGGCCGTCCAGGCTTATGCGGATTGTAACTAACTACCTCACCTTCCTGCTCGCCATAGAGCGGTTTGACGGTGCTATCGACGTCGAGAGCCCAAGTCTCATTCAGCAACGGTAATACACAATAATCGAAATGCGCCTGCAACCAGGCCAGCCCTTCCGATTCGTCGATCTTCGCCAGCGCGCGGCGAACCGCATCGCTTCCTGACATTTCAGCGCGGGTAGTCGTCATAGCGGCCGGCGATGCGCATGTCACGCATCCGTTCTGTCGGTAACCTGCCGCGGAACCAGTAGCAGCACCGGCAAGATAGCGGCGTACACCAGCGTGATCGCAAGCACGCACGGGTCGAACCCGCGGTAGTGGTCGTACAGCGTCGTTCCGAGCACGTCCCCGAAGCGGGAGATGACGAAATAGAGCCCACCCGACATCATCAGCACCGAGCCCTGCAGCGCCTCCGGACACGACCGGATCAGGAGGTCCATGTAGGCCCCGGTCGCGATCCCGCCCATCAGGCCGATAGGCACCGCGGCGATCAGCGCGCCTGCGACCGAATGGATGAACAGCAGAGGCAGCATTTGCGGCACTGCCACGACCGTGCCCCAGAACAGCAGACCCCGCAGAGTGTATCTACGGCAGAGCAGCCCGTAGAGCAGGAAGGTCGGAACGAAGGATACGGCGAAGATCGCGTTCCACTCGCCCCACTGAATGTCCGAGGCGTGCAGCGTATCCTGCAGATGGTACTGCAGGGGCGTCTGCGTCCCCGGCGCGAAGTTCCATAGCGTCCAGATCAGCAACGCCGGATACGCGGGCCAGTGGGCCAGCAGCCTGCGGAGTTGCACCACCGGGTGATGCTGCCCATGTGCGCGCCGGACGTTGTCGTATACGAAACCCGGCCGCCAGATGCCGTACAGGGCGACGACCACCATTGCCGCCCCGCCCAGTAGAAACAACGTCCGCACCGCGCGGTCCGCGCTTCCCGCCTCCAGATACTCGCTGAGGGAACCGCCGATCACCAGCGCCACCATCACCGGGATCGCTCCAACGATGTTCCAGGTGGCACTGATCTGCCCCGACATCATGTGCTCTTCGCCGATCGCGGCGCTCAGCCCGTTCTGCGCGCCGGAGACGAACAGGAATGCCGTCGTCAGCAGCACGATGGCGGCGAGCAGCGTCCAGTACGTTACCGGAATGAAGGCGAAGGCGATATACAGCGCCGCCGTGATGCCGCCGAACAGCATGAAGAAGCCGCGGTCGCCACGGCCGAACGGGTCCCAGATGTCGCGTGCGAACCCGAACAGGCCCGACAGATAAAGCGGGATCGCGGCGATCAGGCGGAACGTCGCAACGGCGCTCGCGGACAGATCCAGCTTGTTCTTGAGCACGAACGAGATCGGGATGTCCATCAGCCCGCCGCCAGGCGCGCCGAAGGTCAGCAGCACGATCAGCACGCCGAGATAGACTATGATCCTACGCCTGACTGGCTCGGCCAAGGCTTTCGGCGCTACTGCCGTCTTGACGTCCATCGGCAACCACTCACAGTTAATCGATTCCCTATGATCTCGGAATTCTCTTCAGCCCTTCCACCTTCGAGAGTCACCGGGCCCGGGTTATGGAAAAGATCCAGGCGTGCAGCCTCTCGGCGCTTGTGCGGTGGGACGTGTCGGCCGGAGTCGATCCGGTTCACTGGTAGCGATCTAGCCCCGAAGGGGACCAAGCCTGCTACTGCAGCAACTCAAGATCAGCCTAGCCGCTGAGCCGCCACATGGCCCACGATGTTGCTAACGGCGCATGACAGCACGGCCTGTGGTGCCGACCTTGGCCCTTGCAGCACTTTCCCGGCTTCTTGCCGCCACTAGGCCGAACTCTACCCACTTTTTCGACCAAGCACCTGAAATGACTCATTATCCCCTCCCGCAAGTAGTCAGGAGCGAGAAGCTTAAATCCCTTGGCAACGATTCCCTTGTCGATTCGAATAGGGCCGAGTCTGATCGATGTTTCCATAGCTTCAGATGTAGGGGCTAACCTAAAACATAATGACTTCAGTCGAAGTAGAGTGTCGCTTTTAAGAGCGCGATTCAGGCTCCGACGATTCCGGCAAAAGCCATCGCGCTCTAAAGTAGCGCGAACGAAGCTATGGATTGCCCATCCATCACGCAACCGCTAAGCCGCCCCGCGCGCATTAGCCGCATAGGGGAGGGCTCAGGCGATTCGCAATGCCCCGGGACGGCCACGCTCACTCCAAGCCACGCTCCCGGCGCTCCATGCTCAGATGCTCGCGTGCCAAGCGAAGGCTTTCCTGCAGCGTCCCCAGCACCTTTCGCGCCGTCGCCGCCGCCGAGCCATGCACGGGCGACCGCTCCAGTTCCTCGATGATGCGGACGAGATGGGCAACATGCCGCTCGGCCTCCCATACGTGGCGTTGCGCGCGAGCGAGGGCATCCTCGGTCATGGCCATCTCCGGACGGAAACCTAGAGCGCGATGGCTAAGCCGGAATCCTCGGAAGCCTGAATCGCGCTCTTGAAACCGAAAACCCTAGAGCATGATGCCTTCGACCTAAAGTCATCCCGCTCTTACCTAGGTGGCAGATCATCTAACATCTGCTTCCCGCCCACGCCATCATGACATAGACTTGAGACCCGAGCACTGCTGCCGCGGTGTCCAGCGGCTGAAGCCTTCTCAGCAATGCTACCCACGACCGTAAGCGAGTTACACTTCGTGTTCACGCGCGGGAGGGAATAGCGCCTAGTGCGCGCTGCATTCAGCAGCGATGTGTGAGCGTGCGGGCCACGTTTGCCGAGCCCAAACAGCAGGCCTCGCAAAATCAGCTCCGCGCTGTAACCAAAGCTGATGCTGCTCGCCACGCGCGTTAACCCGGCATGCTGGCAAGGCGTTCGACAAAGGCATCCGCCGGCTTATGCGCAACGGCGAGCGCCACCAAGGCCTGCGGCACCACAGGATGCTGCGCATCTCATGAAGCGCGCCGAACTCCCCATCCTATCAGAACCGCCATGGCTCTGACTTCCCGGATCGATCCCAACCCGCGATGCGGTGGAGATCGCCGTGCTGACCGAGCGGAGATCACCGATGAAGAAGCCTACTGTTGCCGTTCTAAGGCGGTCCATCGGTCATAGCGGGAAGCTAAACCGCCGTCCGGAACCAAGCAAGAACAGAGCGCCGCGGCCTGCGCACCTTCTTCCGCGGCCCTTCCGATGCATGAGGCTGCGCTCAGCGGGTGGAGGCACGGCATGCCCTGGTCGCTCATTCCCAGCGCGGCGATCCTTGGCGCCGCCCTGGTGGTCGCTAGCGCAAGGGCAGGTGAACCGCTTGCGCCTGAAAAATCCGCGAGCCGAGGCGCGCTAATGTTCGCTGGCGTCCCGTACGGGATTCGAACCCGTGTTGCCGCCGTGAGAGGGTGATATCCAGCATAAGGTTGGAAACCGTGGGAACATCTCATCCCCCGGAATGTAAAGGAAAGCTGTGCCCACTTGTCCCCAGACGTTCCGGCCCGTTATGGGAGAAAGAACCCACAGGTGCAATAATGCCTCGCACCACCAAGGACTCCAGGCTCGATACTGCTACTGCTCGCGCCCGGCTGCCGACGCGCAAGAAGCCATACTACCGGTTGATCGATGCGGGGCTGCATATCGGTTACTACCGGGGCGCTACAGGCGGGGCATGGATTGCCCGCCGCTACATCGGCGCCGGTGCTTACGAGACGCATCGTCTTGCCCTGACTGACGAT
>JAFAHH010001035.1 GCA_019237355.1 Acetobacteraceae bacterium
GAACCCGGTAGCCGGACCAAACGCCAAATCCGCCCCGTACCCGGCCGCATCCCGGGGGCTCGATGGCCCCAATAGCGGCAAGAACAGAAATGGCCCGCTGGGAACGCCCCACAGGGCCAGAGTGATGCCAGCATCCGTCTCATGCGCGGGGTAGCCCCAATCTTTGGCTACATCAAACATGCCAACCACTCCGACCGTGGTATTGATCAGAAAGCGCATCGTCGTGTCGCCTGCGCGACGCGGTTTGCCCTGCAGCATGTCATTGGCCAGGCGGATTGGCGTGGTCAGATCAACTAGGAAGTTGTGCACGCCATTCCGAACCGGGCCGGGAACAACCTTTCGATAGCCCGAGGCGACCGGCCGTAAGACGAGCGTATCCAGCTTGTTATTGATGCGTAAAATACCCGGTTCGTGGGCTCGAGCGGATCGTTGGTCTCGCGGTACTCCGCGAGTGCTTCCGGCTCGCTCGCCGGCGGCGGTGTGGCGCAACTAGCCACTATTCCCAGGAACAGCGCGATCGGCAGAATGTGGTTCACGAGGCGGCGCATGTCTTCCTCGGTCGGGCCAAGTTGACGGCGATGGCCGGAAGAACCGAGCACCATCCGCGCTAAAACAACAAGCGGCTTAAAGCCTTCTATTACGCCTCAACTGCTGCGAATCAGCGGTCGCCGCGCCCGACGGAACCGGCTGCTCGCCATCCGGCAGCAGCGGACCAGTGTAACTTCGGCGATTTGTTTGTTCAACAAGCAGCGGACTAACCCCAAAATCTCCTCTTGGTTAGCTCACGCGCCGCCCCCGCTTAGTTCGGAGGCCTGATTCGACCCGAGCCGGGCTCAGCTGCGGGAGGGCGTGCGAGGTCTTCTCGAGAAGTGGATCAAGCACGAGGCGACCGCCGCGCTGGGACGCACCCGCTACCAACGAGTTGGGTCGGTTGCTACCGGGAACGGTACGCGCTCGCGGCGGCTGTTGGCTGATGGAGCCCTGACACGCCGTTTCCTGTACCTGGTTGCAAATGAATCATTTCCCGGCTTATTATTTGCGGGCTTCGTTGCGGACATATCGCCTGCCAGGATCGCGCCCAAGGTATTGGGCGGCAAGCACCACTCGCTTGTAAGTTCCTCGCTGAGGGTGATGTTTGTCGCCGCATCGATATTGACCAAGTTGCTTGCAGCATGTTCATGACCCTGCGACCTGGAAGCACTCCCTGGAGCTACGACGCGCCTTGGAGAGTTGATGCGCCTGGCCGTTCCTTTAAATGCCGCGAGCAGGGTAAACGCCGGGCCAGTTCGCCCTCCGCCCTAGTGCTGATCGCGGGCATCGCGCTTGCCTTGCTGTTCGCCGCCAGCCGGCCCGCCAGTTCCGATATTCTCCGTCAGTCGCAGCTGCCGGTTCCACCTGGGCGTATCAACCATGCCCCCGGAATCATTGAGCTGCGCTCGGGCCGCCTTCTTGCCTGCTGGTATTCCGGCACCACCGAGGCCAACGTCGACACGGTCATCCTCTGCAGTTCAAGCAGCGACGCCGGCGCAACCTGGTCTGCTCCATGGCAGATCGCCGGCCCCGGGGAACAGGGTATCGGCGCCGCCGCCCGCAACAAAAGCCTCGGCAACATCGCGCTCTACGAGGACAAAGCCGGCCGCCTGTGGATCATCCATGGAGTGATCCAGCGCTGGACCCTCCCCATCGTCGGCAATGTCTGCGTCAACTGGTATTGTGGCCGGGTCGATGCCCGTCTGTCGCTGGATGAAGGCCGTACTTGGTCAGCTCCCGTTCGTTTCGATGACCAATCTGGCGCTCTTCCCCGCGCCAAACCGCTGCACCACCCCATGCTCGGCGATCTCGTGCCTCTGTACCGGGAAGGGCCGCACACCGCGCATGTGCGCGCTCTGAATCTCGCCGCGGTTTCTCCCGGCGAGGTTCCAGCAAGCCGGATATTACCGATCCCCGGCCATGGTACCATCCAGCCAAGCCTTGTGTTACTTCCCGGCGGGCAAGTCCGTACCTACCTGCGCGATAGCAGGCGCGTCGCCATCCGCACCAGCGTGCTCGACCCGGCAACCGCGTCCTGGAGCCCACCGGTATCCACCGACCTTCCCAACCCCGATTCTGGAATCGACGCCTTCGCCGATGACGTCGGCGACATCGTGGTTATCTATAACCCCAGCACCACCAATCGCCGCACGCTCGCTCTGGCCGCATCACGGGACGGCATCCATTTCCCACGGCGCTGCGCACTCGTTCCTACGGGCGCCGAGGGCGATGTCGCTTACCCGGTAGTCATCCGCGCGCGGGATAGAACCTGGCACGTCATCTATTCCGCGTGGGCAAAGACGACGGTCCGCCATTTCCGGTTTGACAGCGCTTGGCTGCAACGCTGCGTGGGTCGTTAAAGCGAACCTGCAGCGAGACCGCCCCTGACCACATCCGGCGAGCGCGACAGTGCAGCAGATGGAGATGCACGCCCTTGCCTTCATGGCTTCCATGATCAAAGTTTTTGCGTCGAGAGCGGATTCAGGCATCCCGACGCTTCACGTCGAGCCTGGCGCTCTAAGCGTGCGGGGCCCGATTCCCAGCCCGCTCATTGCTTCCCGAGCGCGCCTTTCATCGGGCAGGAAGATCGCAAGCAAACCAATCGCCGGCAGAAAAGCGCATACACGATAGACAAATTCGATGCTCGTATACTCTGCGAGCGCCCCCAGCACGGCAGCGCCCAGTCCCGCCATTCCGAAGGCAAAGCCGAAAAATAGACCTGCAATCATGCCGACCTTTCCCGGCACCAGTTCTTGAGCATAAACGAGGATGGCCGAGAACGCGGAGGCCAGGATCAAGCCGATCACGACGCTGAGCACAGTCGTCCAGAACAGATTGGCGTAGGGCAGCATGAGGGTGAACGGCAGCACCCCCAGTATCGAACCCCAGATCACGTATTTTCGGCCGATCCTATCACCTACCGGGCCGCCCACGAACGTACCCACCGCAGCCGCCGCAAGAAATATGAAGAGATGAACTTGCGCGTTCTGCACCGAAAGGCCGAATTTGTGCATGAGATAAAAGGTGAAATAGGTATTCAAGCTTACCAAATAGAAGAACTTCGAAAAGATCAGGGCAATGAGAATCGCAAGCGAGAGGGCCACGGTTCTGCGTGGAAAATTCTGCCGAGCCTCGACACCTGTCTTCGGCCGCCTAACCAATCGTGCGTGATGTCCCTGGTACCAATGCCCGACCGCGGCGAGAAGAACGATTGCAGCGAGCGCAGCAAAACAGAACCAGGCCACGCTGCCCTGGCCCTCTGGCACAATGATGAGCGCCGCAAGCAACGGCCCGAGCGCCTGGCCGGTATTGCCGCCGACCTGAAATAAGGATTGCGCGAACCCGTGCCGTCCACCGGAAGCCATGCGCGCAACACGCGAGGACTCCGGATGGAAAACCGACGATCCGGTGCCAATGAGCGCCGCCGCAAGGAGCAGCACCCAAAAACTATTCGCAGCCGCAAGCAGGGCAAGCCCGGCGAGCGAGGCGACCATCCCGACAGGAAGCGAGTAAGGCAAGGGCCGTCTATCCGTGTACTGCCCGACAACGGGCTGCAGCAACGAGGCCGTACATTGGAAAGTTAGTGTGATCAGCCCGACCTGGCCGAAACCCAAATCGAAGGACCTCTTCAGGACCGGGTAAATCG
>JAFAHH010001095.1 GCA_019237355.1 Acetobacteraceae bacterium
TTGCGCTCGTAGTGTTCGAGCCACGCCTCCAGGAGCTGGTCGAATTACTTCATCTGTTCGTTAGTGTAGGATTCGGGCGCGCAGTTTTCCAGCCAACCGACCACGTGAGTTTCGATCAGGTCGCGGGGCATTTCCGGGTGCTCGGTATGGAGGCGTTCTGCCGCCGCCTCGATCGAGAGTTCGCGGCCGGGTTGCCGGTGTGATGTGACGCGGGCGCTCGGAAATCGGTCGTTTCCTGGGCCGCCAGCCCGCCCGCTCAGTTGCAATGAGCGTGGGCACGCGCCGATGATTGCGATCCGGGCCGCCGATGTTTGCAGTTCGCTACAGCTAGGGAACGATCGCCGGGCATCGGTCTCCTGTCATCAACACCTGGACGCGGTCGCGCTCATAGCCGACTGCGGACAGCGCATCGCCGTAGCCATCTCTCAACAGAATTCCGTACGTCCACGGATCGACGTTCCAAGTCAGTGTTCGAACGGCTGGCTGGTCGCCGTGGGACTGCACGTGCCCTAGAGCAACGAGGCGCTCTAGCGGGAATGTGTTGCCGAGCTTGCCTTCGAATGCCAACCGGAAGGTCAATCGTTCAGCGACGCGTCTGCGTCCGGGGCCTTGGTGAAGGGCGTGAATTGCTTCTGCTTTCGAAGCAATGTCTGGCCGTGCTCGACACGTCGATCGCGGATGGCAGCGTGTTCCATACGGGAGAGGTCGTATCATCCCCAAACGGCATAGCAATATCGCTCACAAAAATTCGGGGCGAGGCGCCGCCGGCCGTTCGTATGGCCTGGAGCCTTCCTTGTCCGGAACGCACCTTCACCAACCAAGCATATAGACGGCGATCCGGTTGGCTCACCGGCTTCGGGAGGCGCCTGTCGAATGTCTGTGTGAAAGACCGGGGTTCGAGCCGTCCGCGTTTGTCGCGGCGATATCTCGGGATACCGCTGGCGAACTGGCGGAGTCGATCTCGACGACGAATTCCGCCGAGTTTTCCTGGAGCGGCCAAGCTCGATCACATTGCAGAGGAATTGGGAGCCACGCAGCAGTTGAAGTGAGAGCTGCGGACTTGCCTCAGCAAATACCGAGGGGCTCCGCATGTGACCTCCGCGATCTTCAGTAGCCTGGCGTGGTGCTCCACCGAACTCGTCACAAGGGTGGTGGGCAGTGCATCGTCCGCTCCGCGAAGCTGAGGCTGTGTATCGGCGTGCAATTTTGACCCCCTATGGGGGGTGAACTCCGCTGCGCTGGATCGCACCGGCTCAGCCGATTCCCATGCTCCTTGCAATCAAGCTCTTCTGGATTTCAATGGTTCCGCCGGCATAGAGGCTGAATGGCGCCTCGCAGTAATATCGCGACATCTCCTCGAATGAGAAGAAGGCGCGCCCGCCCATGATGCGCATGCCCTTTGCAACAATCTCCTGGAGCTGTTCGGCGCAGTAGCACTTGGCCATTGACGCAGCCTGTTCCGGCTCGCCGGCGGCCAACATTTGAAGGCCATGCTCCACAAAGAGCCGCATGCCGACCTGGGCCGTTCGCATCGCAACGAGCAGGTGCTGAAGGGATTGAAACGAAGCGATCGGCTGGCCGAACTGCCGACGCCCCTTGGCGAAACTGCAAGCGCGATCGACAATCGCATCTGCCAATCCTACGGCGGTTGCAGCCACCACAATGCGCTCGAGCGAACCCGAGAAGCGCAGGACCGGCCAGATCTTGCCCAACCATTCCGTTCCGCCGAGGAGTAGCTCCGGACCAAGACGAACGTCTCGCATCGTGACGCGACACGATGCGTGGACATTTCCCGACACGCGTGGCAATGGCTCTATGCTAACGCCCTCAGCACCACCAGGGACCAGGAATAGACTCGCGGCGCGCTTTTCATCGACGTTGCTGAGCTCGACTTTCCGCAATTCAGGCAGCCATACACAGAGTCTGGAAGAGTCGATTTAGGAAGCCGACGGTAATTCTTACGGTCTCACCTGGTTGCCGGGATATCGATAAGTCCGGCGGCGACCAAAGCACGCGACGTACGGCGGCGATGGCATCGCTGAAGGCCGGCTCTTGTTTAGAGTACCAGGCGGCGGTGTTTGCACGTGGAACTTTGGGGGTATCGCGCGGCAAGCCAGCCGCCCATACGGTGATGGGCGAGAAAAGTCCGAGTAGGGCCGGCGTCGTGCGGAGGATCGCCATTTCGGACCATTGGCGCTGGGTCTCGACGCCCAGGTGAGTGCGGACTTCTTGAAAGGTCGTTTCCACCCGCCAGCGCAAGACGAACCAGCCG
>JAFAHH010000285.1 GCA_019237355.1 Acetobacteraceae bacterium
GCTCGTTCAACAATCGCCTGTTGGGCAGGCCCGTTAACGAATCGTGTGCGGCCAAAAACAGCGCACGCGCACTCGCATGCTCAAGCTCCCGTTTTGCGGCTTCGAGCTGGAGGTTTGAGGTCTCCAGCGCGGCGTGCTCGTTCGCTAATCGCTCCTCACGCTCCCATGCTGACCGCATCGCTCGCAGCAAGTAAATCGTGACGCTCAATATGAGTAGCGTAATTCCCGTCGCGAAGACTCTGGCCCCGTTGGCCCAAGAGGCGGATTCGCGCATCGCCTCGTTTAGATCAATACCGACCAACACGCTCAGGCTCTGGTTTTGAACCCGCCGGAATGCATGAATGCGCAAAATTCCGTCGGTGGGTGATGGCCCAACCCAGCGCCCCTCGGTCGTAGCCAAGATCGCAGCATACAACTCGCTGTCTACGATACTGGTGCCAAGCTTGGTTGAGTGGGGTCCAGCAAGGGCGCGTAGCTGCCCGTCCTCCATACCAACCAGGGCAATCATTCCGAGTGACCCCATATCGGCATCACGGTAGAATCGTGTTAAGGCGGCGGTATCGTAAGATAGTCCGATTACACCGCCGAAGCCGCCTCCCAGGTCCAGCCTACGGGCCATGTTCATCTGCCATTGCTGCGTGACAAGACCGCGAGTTGCACGGCCAATGAACATTCTATCGTCGTCAGCCGGCAGGCTCGCCTCATGACGAAAGTAATCACGGCTCGCAACATTTACGCCGATCAAGTCTGGGCGAGTGCTAGCTCGAATGACCCCATTCGCATCCGTTACGAATATATGCAAGGACAGGTCTGAAAAGACGACGGCCTGTTGGTGCCAAGCGATTAGATCAAAATGCTGAGAATCCTTCTCCCACTGCGTCTCCAGAATGCGTAAAGTTTGGTCTAATGCCAGAAACTGACGATAGAGCTGGTCCTCAAAGGCCAGCGCCTGGTTAGCCAGTTGCGACTCGACGCGGGCCTGTGCCTCCTGGTGTTGGGCGTGCATAGCACCGAGGGTGCCCGCCCAAGTCAGAGCAATTAGAGTTGCCGCAGTGGCCCACGCTGCTGGCTTCGCAAGCCGACGAGTGGTCAATTTAGAACCATGCCGAGTCGGCACGAGCTTTATATTCCACACGACTTGCCGGCCCTTAATTCTGAAAAGCTAAGATATTCCGGTTACAAATTGCTAGCGCAGTACTGGCGTGCTTTTACCAACACGCATTCAGCACCAAGAGCTTTGGTCTCGATGCTTAGATGCTCCCGTATAAACTCTTGTGTAGAGGCAAAGTACAGCCGTGTTGCTGGCGTAACTGCCTCGCCAGAGGACATGATCTGTTTCCCGAACTGAAGCCGCGTGGGACCCGTGGAACTGTATTTTTGGCATGATCAGCCATTGCAACTCGGCCCGTTTACCAAGCTTGACTCGCCTCTGTGTAGGTCGAGCACTAAAGGCATTATCCTTAGCCTCCCGAATAACCAGGCTTAACTACTCTACTTGAGTATTCATGGCTTATAATCATTAAAGAATGGTGGCTGTTGGCTACCAGCGGAAGTGGCGGGTACGCTGCTTTTGGTGACCTCGCTGGACAGCGAGATCCTGACTTTGGGCCAGCCTGTATCGTGACTGGGCTGTCAATCGGCGTCGAAATGGGGTTCTTCCGCATTTTTGGTGATGGCTGGAATCGCCCGATTTAGGTCTTGTACGAATCGGGCGAATCGGCGAGAGGCGGCGATTCCGCGATGTCTCCACGCTTCCGTAGTCCGTGCCCGCGCTTTCGCGCTCTCGCTCGTTCCAAACGAACTGGTCGTGCGCCAGATCTTGCCCGGCCCCGACCGGATCACGCTCATCGCCCGGCCGCGCTCCGAGACGGCTTTGTGCCCGCTTTGCAATCACGTTTCCCGGAAAATTCACAATCGCTATCAGCGGACCTTGGCGGACCTGCCCTGGCATGGGCGGGGCCTCGAAATTCGGGTCGAGGCCCGGCGTTTCCGTTGCGCCAACCCGGCTTGCTCGCGAAGCATTTTTGCGGAACGTCTCGGCGACGCCGCGGCCGCGTGGGCGCGCCGGACGACGAGGCTCCGCCAAACGCAGCGACATGTTGCGTTGACGGCCGACGGCAAGCCCGGAGAGCGCCTTGCGCGTCGGCATGCCGGTCAGCGGCGCAACATTGTTGCGAATGATCCGGGCTGGCCCGGCAACGCCGCAAGCCGAACCGCCCGTGCTCGGGATCGACGATTGGGCCTGGCGTCGCGGTCATCGCTACGGAACTATTTTGGTCGACCTTGAGCGGAACAAGGTAATCGACTTGCTGCCGGACCGGCAGGCGGAGACGGTCGCAGACTGGCTGCGCCGGCATCCTGGCGTGCGGATCGTCGCCCGCGATCGCGCGGGCGCCTACGCTGAGGCGATCCGCAAAGGCGCGCCGGAGGCTATCCACGCCTGCGCCAGCGCGCATCACTGGGCGCGCGAGCTTGCCGCACTGGGGCACACGGTCCGCCTCATGCCAGCGACATACGTCAAGGCCTACGTCAAGCGCGGCAAGAGCGATGCCATTGGTGCCGAGGCGATCTGCGAGGCGGTTACGCGCCCGACAATGCGTTTCGTTCAGGTGAAGAGCGCTGAACAGCAATCGATCGTGATGCTGCACCGGACGGGCGATTTGCTGGTTCGGCAGCGGACCATGCTGGCCATTTCGATACGCGGCCACTTGGCGGAATTCGGCTTGGTAGTCGCGAAGGGCCTTTCGCGGCTACCCGAGCTGGTCGCGATGGCGACATCGGCGCCGGTTTCTCAGTTGCCCGATCTGGCCCGGGAGTGCATCGAATTGCTCATCGCCCAAGCCGAGGATCTGCATCGCCGGATCAGCATGGTGGAACGCTCGATGCTGTCCTGGCACAGGCAGAGCAAAGCATCCCAGCGCCTGGAAACCATACCCGGAATTGGCTTCATTACCGCTACAGCCATTGCGGCTTTCGTAACGGACACACCTGTCTTCAAGTCTGGGCGCCAGTTCGCGGCCTGGATCGGATTGACGCCGCGGCTGAGTGGGACTGGCGGCAAAACTAAGCTGGGCCGCATTTCCAAAGCGGGCGATCGCAACTTGCGTCGGCTCCTGGTCCTCAGTGCGACCAGCCTCGTGCGCTATGCCCGCCGCAAGCCGGAGCAATATGCCGAGCCCGGCATCAACATGACAGCCAATTCAAATTGCACGTCCAGCCCGGATGCGCAACTGGACCTTCGATTACAAGCGCGGCGCACTCGTCACTACGAAGGCATGTGGTGGCGGCCAGTACTATGACCTTGGTGGGGATAATTGGCCGTCCTTCT
The DNA here is from genome assembly GCA_019237355.1 of Acetobacteraceae bacterium. GTDB lineage: Bacteria > Pseudomonadota > Alphaproteobacteria > Acetobacterales > Acetobacteraceae > JAFAHH01. The sequence continues at coordinate 3,329 of JAFAHH010000285.1, forward strand.
GCCCGCTCTCGGTTCTTGAGACCGACTCCGATGTGATATGGGCTGAAGATTGGATCGCGACCTGCTATCAAATCCAGCACGGGGGCCTTGTAAGGTTGGCGCTGTCAGCCGAGTGATGGCGGCCTTCCGGACATGAACCCGGCGCGGAACCCGTATCGTGCCTTTCGCTTC
>JAFAHH010000967.1 GCA_019237355.1 Acetobacteraceae bacterium
GGTCATAAGGTAAATCACAACGAGCGGCGGTCCGAGCGTGAGCAAGTTGAGGCCGTGTGCGCGGAACAAGAAGTCGGGCACCCAAAACAGGTAGAACCACCAAACCGGGCTGGTTAGAAACGTGCCGACGATGAACGCCCAGGTGCCCCGATAGCGGAACAGCGTGACCCAGGGCGTTTTCTCAGTCGGGATGATTTCTGGGTCGGAGCGGATGTACGCGAGTTCCTCGGGGGACAAGCGGCTGTGCTCTTCTGGGCGGCGATAAATCACCACCCAGAAAACTAGCCATACCAGCCCAACCAAGCCGGTCGCGTAGAAGGCAACCGGCCAGCCATACGCGACGGTTAGCAATGGAACGACGATCGGGGTAATCAGCGCCCCGACATTGCTCCCCGCGTTGAAAATGCCGGTGGCGAGCGACCGCTCCTTCACCGGGAACCAATTGGCCACGGTCTTGATCGCGGCGGGGAAGTTGCCGCCCTCGCCGATCCCAAGCGCAAACCGGCATACGCCGAAGCCAAAGGCGGAGCGCGCCAGCCCGTGCGCCGCCGCCGCTAAGCTCCAGATGGTCGCGGCGATCGCCAGCCCCCACCGCACGCCGATGATGTCCATCAGCCGCCCCATGCCGGCGTAGCCCGCTGCGTAGGCCAGTTGAAAGGCGGTTACGATGTTCCCGTAGTCGACTTCGCTCCAATTGAGATCTTTTGCCAGCTCCGGCTTCAGCACACCGATGACTTGCCGGTCCATGTAGTTGATGGTCGTGATGAAAAACAGCAGCGCGACGATCACCCAGCGGTATCGTCCTATGCGCGTTTGTGCGAGTGCTGAAGTATCCGCCGTTGGCTCGGCGCTAGCGCTTGGCGTCATATGTCCTCCAGGATTGGCGCTGTTTCAAAGTTAACCAGCGCGCTTTTTTGCAGTGCGATATTGCGACTTTCGGGCCTGTATTCGACAATTGTATCCAAGTGCCGTGTGATTTCCCGGTTCAGTGCGGCCCCATCCCCGCCGGACAGAGCCGCAAGGATCGGCGCGTGACGAGCGGCGGTGTGCGCAAGCGGGCGTTGATGCCAGGGCGCCCAAAGCTTGAAGCGGTGCGTATGCAGGATGCAGCGCTGCAATATCGGTTCCAGCGCATGCAGCTTGGCGATGCGGAACAGAGCGAGGTGAAAGGCAGACAGTACGGTCGCCCCAGCCGGGGGCCGGCGGCGCTGATGGGCGATGCCTCCCTCCTGCTTATTGCCTACTTATCGATAATCACACGATAACGGCCGCCCGGGTTTTGGCAAGATTGCCGCCCCTAGAAAAGGCTCATTTACGCCGGTCAGGGTTCAGGTTTCCTCGGTTCCAGCCGCGCCCGCTGGCGCCGAGCATTTCGGGGCCATGCTCGCTTACGGCAACCGTGTCCTCGAGTTTAATGAAGCCGCGCCGGGGGTGCTGCATTGTCGTCTCGATGGAAATGACCATACCGGGCTCGAGGACATATCCATCCCCCGCGTTGCGCTCTAAGTGCGGCGCTTCATGGCTGATCAACCCCATGCCGTGCGCCACGAAGCGAGTGTGCTCGCGCTGGGAGGACCTGGCGAGCACTGAATCGGCCGCCGAATAGATGCGGGCGCCGGGTGCGCCGGACTGGGCTGCCTCCATTGCGGCTTGCTGAACCATAGCGACCTCGCCCAGTAGATCCTGGAGCTCGCCATCGGGCTCGCCGAGCATGGCCATGCGGCAAACATCCCCAAGATAGCCGTGGTAGTTGCCGCCAGAGTCGAGCGAAAGTGTATCGCCTTCCCGCCATGGCGCATCAGAGGGTGCGCGATTGAGGCTGGTTCCAGCCGTTATGAGACAATAGTCGAAGGTCAGGCCGCGGTTCACTTCTTCCCGCCGGAGCGCTTCGACCAATTCTCGCTTGGTCGCACCCGGGCCGTGGCTCGCCATGACCGCCAACATCGAGTCCACCACCCGCTCGGAGGCAAGGCGCAGCTTGTCCAGCTCCTCTGGTGTCTTGCGGGCGCGGAGCCGCTCGAGCACCACCACTGCATCGCGTATTTCGAGGTTCGGCAGCGCACGGCGTAGCGATTCGTAGGCGTCCGCTGGCAGGAACGGGGCTTCTATGCCGATCCGGCCTGCTTCGAGACCAAGCCGGCGTATGCGGCGGACTGCGTGTTCAACGGCATCTTGGGTGCCGGAGCAGTTCGTCTGCAGCTCGGGGACCCAAAATGGCCACACCTCCCGCATGTGCGATTCCAGTCCGGCGCCGATATAGCTTGCCTTATCTGGTGCGCGCTTCGGGTAGATCAGCAGCGGGAGATACCGGCTGAGGCCCATCGCGTCCATGTGTTCGAAGAAAAAGAAACGATATCCGCCAAGGAGGTACTGGATGTTATGCTTCGAGCAGGCAAGCAGCACGTCGATTCCCGCCTCCTCCATCAAGCGGTCGAGCAAGGCGCCATCGAATGGTGTCATTGATTGTCTCCTCTGCGGGGGCGCGCGGCTGAGGGCCTCTCATGGGTTGCGGAGGTTATGCCCGATTTGGCTTCGGCGCCATGGGTTGGTTCTCCCTCAAGCCGCCGCGCTCTCGTTTTGGTTTTGAGAGCGCGGTTCAGGCTTTCCGCCGATTCGGCCTCACACCCCCATCGCGCTCTCGTTGCTCGGGATTGGATGCCAATTCTGCATTGACAACTATGCTGCGAGTTGAATTACCTTTTCTCGCATGTATACGAGTCGCCTCAACAAAAGGCGAAAACGCTCCAGTAAAGAGCAAAACCGCCTCAGAGAGGAGCGAAGGGCACAGATTCAGGCCGATACGGAATTCCTGCGCGGATTCGTCCCATTCGCGAAAGGCGACCCGTGGCTAAATGCATGGGAAGCGAATTTCATCAACACGATGAGTCAGCTTCTAAATCATCCCGATGGAGCTATCTTGAGCGACAAACAACGGCGTGTGGTTCGCATGCTCGCGGATAAGCTTCGATATGAGCAAGGGGGCTTGCCTCCACCTGATGAAATCAACCCTCCAGAGGACGACGAAGACAGGCTGGCAGAGCATGACGGAGGCATGCGGCCAGAGGACGAAGAACACGAGGTTCAAGAGGACGAAATCGCCGACCTGATTATCCGGGGCAGCTTGGCTAGAGGATGATGGCTTCAGGTCGAAGCCGTCATGCTCTAACAGGCTGCGGAAAAACGCTGAAGTCGGTCCGTTCGTAAAGCAACGAAAGAAGGCCAGGGGCTTTGCCCCTGGACCCCAGCAAAGGCAGAGCCTTTGCAATCCAATCACTTAGTGGATGGGGTCTGAGGCCTTTCGGCCCTAGGATTGGAGGCGGGGCGGATAGCGATAGCTTATCGGCTCGGAACAGCTTTGCCAGGTCCAAACATCAGGCCAGCGGCCCGGAATCCGCCATCCACGTTCAGTGTGTGTCCTTGAACGTAGCGGCTCTCATCGGAGCACAGGAACACCGCCGCATCGGCAATTTCCTCCGGGGTTCCGTAGCGGTTCATGGGGATCAGGTAGTTGTATGCGGCGCGGGTCGCCTCATCGTGGGCGTATTTTGCCATCTCGGTTTCGATTGCGCCGGGAGCGATATTGTTTACGTTGATGCTGTACGGGGAGAGCTCCACGGCCATCACCTTGGTCAGAAGCTCAAGGCCAGCTTTGGCGGCGCCATATGCCGCCCGCCCATGGCCGCCCCGTTGTCCCGAGAGTGACGCGATATTGACGATCTTGCCGCCTCCCGTCCTCGCCATCTCACGTGCGATCGCCTGGGCGACCAAGAATGCGCCCGTAAGATTGATGCTGATGATCTTGTTCCACTCCTCGAGGCTGGTCTCAAGGAAGGGCGTCTTGCCGCCCACGCCGGCGTTGTTGACGAGGATGTCGATGCGGCCGAACGCGTCGATTGCGAAACCGACCATGGCCGATACCGATGCCGGATCGGCGACATCGACCGCGATTGGAACAGCACGCCCGCCTTGCGCCTTTAGATCGGCGGCAGCGGCCTCGGCGCCTTCGCGGTTGACATCCGCAATAGCGACGGCTGCCCCTTCGCGGACAAAGGCCCGGGCGATCGCGAGTCCGATGCCGCGCGCGCCTCCGGTGATGACCGCAGACTTACCTTCGAGCCGCATCGCTTGTTTCTCCCTCCGACCTGCGCCAGACTAGCCGTCCATTCCGCCGCGCTTCACCGCACAGAAGAACTCTGGCTGGCCGACCTGTCCGCCCTTCAGCGCGATTTCCAACCCGGCCAGCGCAGGATCGCTGGCGTGCGCGCGGCAGAGCGGCGAGCCGGGCGCAATCGGGGCGACCGCACTCAGAGCATAAATGCCGAGCACGGATGCGGCATGGCTCGACGAATCGCCCCCCGAAATGACGGCTCGGGTTAGCCGGCTTTCCCGGAGCACCTTGTCGAGGATCCAGCCGAGCCCGGCGCCGATCCGGTCGTTTACCGCCTCGGCCGGGACGCCCGCGGCGGCGATGGCCGCTCGCAGCGCCTGGACGGCCGGGTCATCAGGGCCGGAGGCGGTAAAGACGAGCGGATCGTGCCCTTCTCCTAGCGCTGCAAGCGCGCGCTCGACCGCACCTGCGCATTCGTTTTCCCAGGAGGATTGATCGATTGCCCGGGTGGCATTGAGCCGGATGGGAGCAAAACCGTGCTCGGCGGCGAAGGCGATTTGGGCAGCCGTGATCGGCGAAACCGACCCCGACACGCAAGCAATCCGCGATGCGGGCGATGTGCGGAAAACGCGCGGCTCCGTGGGAATGAGGCCGATGGATCGCCAGTAGGCTACGAGTGCGGCCTCGAAACCTTGCGAGCCGATCCCGAAGAGCCGCTCGCCGCGATTCTCCCAGATCAACCGGCCCGCTTCCACGAAGGTTTGCTGATCGAGCACGTCCAGAAACACGATCTCCGTCCCAGCGCTCAACGCGCTGGCGAGACGCGCATCCGCCTGCCGGCGTTTGATTGCGACGAAATCGATCAGGCCGATCTTCTTCGCTGTCTGCCTGGCCAGGTGGCGGCCGATATTTGCGTCGTCCATCGGGGTGATGGGATGGCGCGACATGACTGGGTGCTCATTGAGCGGGTATCCGATCCCGTTTGCGACGGCAAACAAGTAGCCAAACGCCTGATAGCGGCCCATGCCGGGGTCGCCCACGACGACCGGGTGCCAAGCGCCGCTCAGGATGGGTGTAGCGAGGTCGATGGCGCGCCCGATCGATCCGACGTGAGGTGCGGAATCGAAGGTGGAGCAAACCTTATAATGGGTGATTGGCGCGCCGAGCGAACGTAGAAGCTCGAATACCGGGGGCAGATTGCGGTCCATCCACTCGGGGCTCTGCGAGCGGGCGATGCCCGCTATGCCAATGACGCGATGATCCGCGAATTGCGCCAACTGCTCGGTCTTGGGGGGATTGAGGAATAGAACCGTGGACAGGCCCGCGAAGGCCGTGACCTCCATCGCGGCAGATGAACCCGTGAAGTCGTCGCCGTAGAAGGTCAGGAGGGGGCCGCGGGGAAGAGATGTCGCGGTGCTCATGCTCGCATCTCCAGGGCTTTGGCCAAAGCGGGATGTTCGCGGGCGTAATCAGCGAGGGCGATTCCTGCGATAGCGGCTTCCCAAGCCTCGCGCATCGCGGTGACCCCGGCGGCGACGCCATCGGGATGCGCCACGATGCCGCCCCCGGCGGTGACGATAAGGTCGGTTGAGCCTAGCGCGGCATAGGTTCCGGGGGCTTGTTTCGCGGTCTGGCCGGAGGAGAAGACCGGCATCACCGTGCAGGGTTTACTATCGAACAGGGGGGTTAGGCAGCATCGGGCCGAGGCGATCACGCTCTCGTCCGATTCGGCGAACTTGCTCTGTAATCCATTGACGTGCATGTGATCGGCGCCGGCGAGCCGCCAGATTTTCTGCCAGGCCACATAAGACCAGCCGAGCAGGGGATGGCGGGAGAGATAACCCCAGCCGTTGCGGTGCGCATGGATCGGCAGTTCGCTGAAGCGGGCCAGTTCGAGCATTCCGACGAGCCCGATGGAGTTCAGGCTCGCCATCAGGCAGGTGGCGCCGTGGGTCAGCAGAATGTCGTGTCGCCGACGCATCTGATCCAGCTCGCCGGTCAGGTTGAATGCGAACATTACCTTTTTGCCGGTACGATCGGCATGCGCGTTGATGACGCGCATCACGCAGCGCACGCGCTCCTCGAACGGGCAGCTTGGGCCGTCGGACTGGAGCTCATCGTCTTTGATGAAATCGATCCCGGCTTCGCAAAGGGTCCTAGTTAGGGCCGCCGTGTCCTCGGGCCGAAGGCCGACGCTCGGCTTGATGATCGTGCCGATGAGCGGGCCATTCTCGACCCCCGCGAGCCGGCGCGTGCCGGGGATCCCGAATTTCGGGCCCGGATAGCTGGCCGCGAAAGGCTCCGGCAACCGCAGGTCAAGCAGGCGCAGCCCGGATAGCTGTTTCAGCTCGAAAAGATTTCCCGCTATTGTGGCGAGCAGATTGGGAAGTGAAGGACCCAGATTCTCGAGCGGCCATGAGAGTGTGACCAGAGCCCGGCGCCATCTCGCGGGCTTCTCCTTCGGGGTTGCAGCCATTGGTAGGGACGGCTCGGGAACTTCATCGTCTAAGAGACGGAGCGCTTCGAGCCGGGCAGCTGCGCGGGCCTTCAGTTCCGGCGTCTCCCCGGGAACCGGAAGGAAGGTTCCGCTGGACTGCTCGCCTGCCATGGATTCGGCGGCCTGACGGGGATCGAAGGCGGTTTCGATCAGGTAGTCAGCTTCTATAC
>JAFAHH010000968.1 GCA_019237355.1 Acetobacteraceae bacterium
AAAAGGAGTTTGGCCGTGGATCGGTTCTGCCTGACGGATGAGCAATGGAGCAAGATGGAGCCTTTGGAGCAAGATGGAGCCTTTCTGCCTGGGCAAGCCGGGCGATCCCGGGCGGACCGGCGGGGACAACCGGTTGTTTGTGGAAGCCGTGCTTTGGATTATGCGTACCGGCAGCCCATGGCGCGACCTTCCGCCTTGGTTCGGGAAGTGGACCAGGCGCCTGGGCGGCGCGGTCAAGTCCGCAGCCGCGCAGCGGGCCGCCCGGAGGCGCAGACTGCGTGCTGGGCATGTCCAGCGAGAAGACTTGGCGCAAATCGAGCGTGCAGTGCCCAGGGTGCGGCGGCCGGAGAACGATATCCCGCCGTGCATATGGCTCTCCACCATGGACGATAGGGAGCGCACGCATCGCCCTTGAAGCCGGGGCCGGATTGGGCGATTGCGTGCGCGGCTACATGGTCATCACGATGCGGCCGTCCACGTTCCCTGCTTTCAGGTCACTGAAGATGCCATTGATGTCCTCGAGCTGCGCCTTATGGATATGCGAGCGTACCTTGCCTTCGCTCGCAAATGAGACCGCTTCCGCCAGATCCTCGCGCGTGCCCACGATCGAGCCGCGAATGGTGATGCGCTTCAGTACCACATCGAAGATTGGGGTCGGGAATTCGCCAGGCGGGAGGCCAACGAGACTTACGGTGCCGCGCCTCCGTGCCAGGCGTATCGCCTGCGCAAAGGCACCCGGCGACACAGCCGTCACTAGCACGCCATGCGCGCCCCCGCCGGTTGCCTTGACCACTTGCGTGACCGCATCGGGTGATCTTGCATTAACCGCAATATCCGCGCCTAGATCACGCGCCAAGGATAGCTTGTCCTCCCCCACATCGAGCGCGACGATATGCAGACCCATTGCCTTGGCGTATTGCACCGCGATGTGGCCGAGACCGCCGATCCCCGAAATCGCCACCCACTGGCCGGGGCGCGCCTCGGTCTCCTTCAGGCCCTTGTAAGTCGTGACGCCCGCGCACAAAATCGGTGCGAGCGCAACAAAGTCCGGATTCTCCGAAAACCGGGCGACGTAGTTGGCCGCACCGATCGCATACTCGGCAAAGCTGCCGTTCACGCTGTAACCACTATTGTGCTGCGCTTCGCACAGGGTCTCCCAGCCCGTTATGCAGTACTCGCAGGCGCCGCACGCGTCGTGCAGCCAGGCGATGCCGACCGGATCGCCTTCCTTTAGATTGATCACGCCAGTACCGAGAGCTGCAACGACGCCGGCGCCTTCGTGGCCTGGGATGAATGGCGGGCTGGGCTTGACGGGCCAGTCGCCATCGGCGGCGTGCAAATCGGTGTGGCAGACGCCAGTCGCAACAATCTTAACAAGTACCTCGCCCGGCCTCGGTGTAGGGATTGGTACCTCCTCGATTTCCAACGGCTTGCCAAACGCGTGTACCACGGCCGCCTTCATCATCTGCGCCATTGAATTGTCCCCCCACACAAGCTTAGACAAACCATAGCCTGGTGGGCTCACAGGTCATTGAGCTAGATCAAATCAAGCAATGCTGTTCTGAATGGGCGGCCCCTGGATCGTAGGCTATCCCACCCAGGCGAGCAGGCGGGGCGCGGGATGATAGGCACGTAAAGTCACCAATATGGCCTGCCCCGACCATCGCTATTGCACGGGCGGGCAGAGTCCGCCCTCACGTTTGAACGCCTCGATATCCGGAACCTGGGTCGCCGGGTCAAATGGCTGCCAGCCGTGATAGGCCGGATCGAAGATGATACGATCACTGCCGGCGGGGCGCAGAAGAACGCTCATCGTCGGCAGCATCCAGCTTGAGCTGAATCGCTGCGTGAGCTGTTCATCGAGGAACACTGAACCGGCCCTGGGTATGTCATTCCAAAGCGCCTCACACATGGACGCCATGTGCACGCGCCACTCGCTGATGCTCCGGAGATCGAGCACCAACATAGCCAACACGGGAATGAGCAGCAATGGATAAGACGTCCGCCTGTCGCGACAGTACCGGAACAAATCCCAGCGGGTGAGGACCAGGATACAGAAGGCACCAAGCAGGAAGGGTACCGCTTGCGCCCGTTGCCTGATCTGCGGACCGATGCCGATATCACCCAAGTGAGGTTCGAGAGCCCGGACCATGACGGACAGTGTCAGGCCCGAGGTTATCGCGGCCAAGGACAGCAGGGCCGCCCGCCGGCGAAAGAAGACCGCGGAGGAGGCGAACAGAACCGCGCCTGCGAGCAACAGCAGGTTCCTGTTCTTGAACAATTGAACCAGTGCGAACTCAAAACTGTGAGTATTATTATTATCGCGCGGATATAGAAGCCCCTGCAAGCCGACATGCGCGCCAAGGAGAAACAGAGCCGCCGCCATCCAGAGCAGGAGGCGACCCGAAATCCTGTCCTGATTCCTGGTCCGCCAAACACAGCCCGCGGCCAGCGCTGGACCGGTCAGCAGGCTGATCTCGTAACTTCTTACGGATAGTGCGGCCAGCAGGAGCACCAATACGATCTGGAGAATGCTGCGCGCGCCGAGATAGAAAATCAGCACGGCCGAAAGCCAAAAGGTGGAATACTGTACATGGAATTCGCCGATGATCAGAAAGTTCGTCGTGAAAAAATAAGTGACAATCACCATGATGCCGGCGGCAAAGGCCAGGGCGTCCCGGCGGCAGATCCAGATGGCGCCGCCGAGGCACACCACCGGCACTGCAAAGAGTGATGCCCCATATAGCATTGTCAGGACCGGAAGCGAGCGCACACCCGAGTGCAGAGCCAGGATGACCGGAAACTGCGTCAGGTAAGTCGCATTGATCCGGTATGGAGAGGCATGGAAGTAATTCCGGCTCGCCAGAAGGTGCACAAGGTAATTGGAACCATCAATATACAGCCCAGCATGGAATAACACATGTACCGCGGCGCTTATGAGGAGGCACCCGATTAGGATTGCCGGGACGAGAGTGTCGTAACGGGACCAACAAGCAATCCAGGACTTTCGGGCTTGGGATCGAGAAAGGCAGAGATGGCCGGGACGCGCCCGGCCATAATCGTAACGCAATAAACAGGGCTGTTGCGTCGGTCGGGTCACGTCACCCTGAAACCGCTCTGGCCTAAGCCGAGGCACAAGCAGAGAACCAACGGCAATTAGAGTCTAACCGCCTCCCCGTCTGGCGAGCAGACCTCGAGCCGGATCATAGGCAATCAGCGCACCAGCAAGGAAAATGGCGGTCATCACGCCGACCACGGCAAGCGATGTCCAGTCCACTTCGGCGTAAAGAGCAAAGCGGATGAGCTCGACGCCATAGGTAAACGGGTTAAGCAGACAGGTGTCATAGACGACGGGACTTGATTGCTGCACGAGCCACAGCGGGTAGAGCGCGGATGAGGCGAAGAACATCGGGAAAATTACAAAATTCATCACGCCGGCAAAATTCTCGAGCTGCTTGATTAGCGAAGAAAGCAGCATGCCCAGCGCCCCCAGCATCAACCCCACTAGGACAAGCGCAGGAAGAACCGTCGCATAGCCTTGGGTCGGTGCTTGCACACCCCAGAAATAGGCGATGAGCAGGAAGGCATAAACCTGCAAAATCGAGACCGCGGTGCTCGCCAGCAGCTTCGATACCAGCAAGAACCAGCGGGGGAAGGGGCTGACCAGCAGCATGCGCATATTCCCCATTTCCCGGTCGTAAACCATCGAAAGCGAGGATTGCATTCCATTGAAGAGCTGGATCATGGCGATCAGCCCGGGCGTTACATAGACCTCGTAGAGTACGTAGGTTTCGTATGGGGGGATGATCGAAACCCCGAGGATTTGCCGGAACCCGGCCGCGAAGATGAACAGCCAAACGAGCGGTCGCACTAAAGCGGAGAGGAAGCGCTCCCGCTGATGCACAAAGCGAAGCGCCTCGCGCCAGGTGATGCCGCGCAAACAGATAAGGTATTGCGCCAGAGAGAAGCCCCGTTGCCGGGTGGCGAGGGCCTGGCTCATGTGCCCGCCCCTTCGGTAAGGACGGTAAAAGCGCCGCGCAGGTCGGGCGCTTCGCTCTGCGCAATAATCCGCGCCGCCTCGCCCTCGGCAAGCACCTGCCCCTTGTGCAGGACGACGACATGGTCGCTGGCTTCGATCTCGTCAAGCAGATGAGTAGCCCAAAACACGGCAACACCCCGCTCCTGCACCAGCAACCGCACATGGCGCAGGATCGCCGACTTCGAAGCGATGTCGAGGCCGGCCGTGGGTTCATCGAGTACCAAAAGGCTAGGTCGGTGAAGCAATGCGCGGGCAATCTCAACGCGCCGCATCTGCCCGCCGGAAAGATTGCGGGCCGGGTCGCGCGCGCGATCCGCAAGCCCGATTTCCACCAGCACCTCCTGCGCGCGGGCCCGCGCTTCCCCCCGCCTCATGCCATGCAGGGCGGCGTGGTAGAGCAGGTTATCCATCACGGTAAGATCGAGATCGAGCGTCCGGGCCTGGAATACGACCCCGAGGCGGCGCAGTGCCTCCCCTGGGTACCGGTGCACGGCATAGCCCTGCACCTGGATCGCGCCGGCACGCGTGTCGTAAAGGCGCGTGATCAGCGAAAACAGCGTGGTTTTTCCGGCGCCGTTGAGACCCAACAGCGCCGTGAACCAGGCTTGCGGCGCCGTCAGGCTTACGTCTTTCAGGGCCATTCGCGCGCCATAGAAATGGCTGACATTGTCCACCCGCAAGGCCGGGGTCTCCGGGAGGACCCGCGTCGCCGCGGCCCGGCTTGCCGCTATAATGGTGCTCATTTCGGGCTGACCACCACGCCCCAGGGCAGACGCCCGACCGGGATGGATTTGATCACCGTGGGCCCTGAGACATCGATCACAGAGATATCGTTGGAAAGCCCATTCGTGGTGAGGAGGTATTTCGCATCTGGCGTGAAGGCGAGGTGCCAAACCCGTTGGCCCACGAGCAGGTAGTTTTTCACGGCATATGTTTTCGCATCGACCACCGCGACCCGGTTGGCCGGGCCCAAGGCGATGAAGGCGGTCACATCGTCTGGAGTAAACCGGATGTCAATCGGCTGGATGGCTTCGCTACGCAGGCCTTGCACGGCGAAGCGAATTTTTTGTTTTATTTTGTGTGACGCTGGATCGATTACGCTGATCGTGCCGCCGAGTTCGGAAGAAACCCAAACCTCCGAACCATCATGCTTGTACATGGCGAACCGCGGGCGGGGATCGACAAGCACGTTGGCCACGATTTTCCGCCTTGCGATGTCGATGAAATGCGCCATGTTGGTGGTTTCGGAGGTGTTGACGAGAGTCGTTCCGTCTGGGCTCACCGCAACGCCTTCCGGCTCCACGCCGGTTGGGATCTCGCCAACCACCTTGCGGTCCGCGATGTCGATCACGGTCACGCGATTATCGTTCTCGTTGGAAATGAATAGCAGGTCCCCTGAGGGCGAGAGGGCGAAGGTCTCGGGATCAGGGCCGGATGGCAGCTCACCTGTTATCTGAAGCGACCCGGTATCGATGACCTGAATCGTGTCGTCATCGCTCGCGCAAACCAGGATTTTCTGGCCATCCTTGGTCAAGGCGATGCCACGCGGACGTTGCCCGACCGGCACCGACTTGATGGTTTTCATCTCCTGCAGGTCGACCACGCTGATGGTATTGTCCTTCTCGTTCGATACATAGGCGGTAAAGGCCCGGGCCGGGTCACCGGCCAGGCAGATGGCTAAAAGCGCAAGGCTCAGCCGAAGCATCATCGGAGTTTGCATGTCGTCTCTGGCCGGTCCATGCCGAGGGTGTCGAGTTCCGTTACCTGATGCAAGAAGCCCGGCTGCGGCGAGATCGAGACCGTGTTGCGGCCATCCGAGAGCAGGATCGGCTGCCGGAGCTGCCAGTTCCAGTTCCGCAAAGTGAGCTTCTGGCCCTTATACGCTGCAACGCCGAAATCCGGACCCTTCATGTACTCCATGATCGCGGCCGGGTCGGCCGAATTTGCCCGGCTTGCCGCTTCGCCGATCATCCGCATTGCGGTCCAGGCCTGCATATCGAGCCCGGTCATGCGGCGATGGAATAAGCGGACGAACCGGTTCTGAAGCTGGGCTCCGCCCCAGGACTCGCTGCTCGCATCCCAAGTGACCGGCTCGAGGCCTGCCGAGCCGGCGACGGGCCGGGGGTCCCAGGTGCGATAGGGCAAATACCCGGCGAACACCTCGTTCTCATCGACGGCGACAAGCACGTCGTATTCGGGCGCGCCCTGGGTAAACACCGGCATTTGCTGCTGCGTCTGCACGAGGCCGGTATCCGTCTGGCGCGCACCCCCCGTATCCTTGTAGGTGCGTTCCTGCACGATTCGGGCGCCGAAGCGCTTTGCCGAGCGGCGATACGCGTCGGCCAGCAGTGCGTCATCGGGGTGCGACCCCACCGCCAGAAGCCAGCGCGGCCATTTCTTCCAGACCAAGTATTGGGCAAGGGCATCGGCCAGCATGCTTCGTGTCGGCGCAACATGGATGACGTTTCCGCGGCATTGTTCCTCGCGCAGCGAATCGTTGGGGGCTCTGATGTTGAAGATCGTAACCCCGCTCTGCTTTCCCGCATCGGCCAATTTCAATACGATATCAGCCGGTGTATCCGTGAGGACTAGGCCGACGTGTTGGCTCCCGAGCGAGCGAAGCGCGGCGACCGGGTCGTCTTCGGCGCGGATGGGCTTGTCGATCAGGGTATAGGACTGGCCCAGGAACTGGCCGGTGGTGTTGTTATCATCCGCTGCAAGCTGTGCCCCGGCAAGGCCGTCATCGGCCGGTTGCTGATCCAGCAGCGAGATGGCCGGGCGTCGTTCCATCCAGCGGAGATAGCCGACTGCGATGACCGCCGTCTCAGCATTGGAACGAGGTCCCGACAGAGCCAGCAGGCTCGTGGCGGCAAGTGAGGCCAGCATCTGGCGTCGGCTGAAACCCGGGGCTCGGGCGGGTATTGAGCATTCCATCCGGCCAGCATGGATTTCTGCTCTAGCCGGTTCAAGTTACACGGATGACAGCATCGCGAGGTAGCCGACCATGACCCGCATGATGGCGACGGTGAAGAGCCCGCAGGAGGCAGAGGTCGCCAGCGTCGCAGGGGCGGACATCATCGATGTCGAACACCCCGAGCATGGGATCTTCGGCGTGCTGAGTGAGACTGCGTTGCGCGCTGTTCGAGATGCCGTGGGTGAGGAGGCTGCGATGTGTGCGACGGCCGGCGCTGTCCCAGACGGCAACCGGCTTGCAGTGGTGGCGCACCGGGTTGCCGCGGCCGGCATTCAGTATCTCAAGGTGCCTCTTCTGGCCGCCCCGGAGTCCCAGTCCATTCTGGGCAGTGCCCGGCAGTTTCCGGGAAACCTGCAACTGATTGCTATTCTGTTCGCCGACCTGGAGGCGGATTTTGAGATGTTAGAACTCGCCCCCGCGGCAGGCTTCCGGGGAGCTATTCTGGACACGGCGGATAAGCGCGGTGGGCGGCTGCCCGAGTATGCGGAAATGGCCCAGCTTCACGCCTTCATCCAGAGATGCGGCCGAGTGGGGCTATTTTCCGGGCTTGGCGGGGGCCTCGAGGCGCCAGATGTGGTCCGTCTGCTGGCCCTCAACCCCGGCTTGTTGCGGTTTCGCCGGGCACTCTGCCGCGGCCGCGACCGCACCCGGCCAATCGAGCCCGAGCTGGTACGGCGCATTCGCCGGCTTGTTCCCCAGGTCCGGGACATCAGGGCCCGGGAGGAGGAGCCGTCTGAATCTCAAAGCGAAGCCGCGACCGATCGGGTATTCGTGCACGATCTTATCTTGCCGGTTCGGATCGGGGCGTACTCGCGCGAGCAAGGTTCGCCGCAGCGAGTCCGGTTCGCGGTTGACGCCTGCGTGACCCGGCTACCCCGCCCGGTTCGAGACATGCACGATATATTCTCGTACGATATCATAACCGATACGATCCGCTTGCTCATCGAGGGGGGCCACCAGATGCTGCTCGAGGCACTGGCCGAGAATATCGCTGCGAAGTTGCTGGCTTACCCGCGAGTGATGCGCGTCACGGTGCAGCTTGAAAAGCTGGATATGGGCGCTGGTGTGGTTGGGGTTGCGCTTGAGCGAACCCGGCCGGCAAGCAGCGGTGACCGAAGCTGAGGAGCATGCGGTCCTCCAGCTCAATTCGTGTTCCGAAGGCGGCTGAAGCAGTCGAAAATCCCGTTATCGGCCTTGCGTTTGAAGCCACGCATCGGCCGTTGGCTTCAGCCCCGATACCGCAACGCATCAACTAGGACTAGGCTGATAAAGACGACGGTATCGAGCGCAGCGGTACGCAGCCCTTGAGAAACGCACCGAGGTATTCCAAAATGAGGTGAGACTCCCGAAGGTCTTAGGGCGGAATATTCCGAAATTTTGGATTGCAGTGAAACGCCGTCCGGGCCCCGAGGCCGGAAGGGTGTGCGATGATCCATGGCACTAAACCAAAGTATAATAGCTCCAAAGTTTTCGGTGATCTGATACTTGCACCACATTTCGAAAAAGACGCCCCGAGGTCGGGGGGTGGCCTGGCGCAATTGAGTACTCGGCCTAGCCCAGGGTGCTGTTAGCTGCTACGGTTCGCGATAGCTAGAAGCGCCTAAGAATATCCTACGGGCGTTTTCCCCCGTGTTCGGGTAAATGCCCGTCAGCCGCCTAGGCGAGATTGGCAGTCATCACGCGACCGGTAAGCGCGTGCGCTGCCTGCCCGCCACGCTCGATAAACTGCGGCAGCAAACGATCAATTGGAGCACGAACGCGCCGCTACTCTGCAACTCAAGCAGCAACAACACTGTGGGTGAACGCCATCAGGTGATCAGAAGGAGGGTAAATTGAGCTCCATGAAAACTGTACTCCTCGGCTTCGCGGTGGCCGTATTGCTCGGCGGCATCGTGTGGGCGCAGGGCGATCAACCCGGTCAGCAACTCTCGAGCTTTCAGCTCATGACCGGTACCGCGCTTGTCATCACGCCGGATGGGAGAGTGACCAGGCGTGCTGATGTTCCCCCAGACATGCTCGGCGAGCTCACGAAGGACGCTCAACCGATGACGGCGGGCAGGATCCTGTTCATGCGGGACAACAAGCTGTACTCCGCGCCGGATCGGCGCATGCAGGGGGGAACCATGCTGTCCGAGGCGCTCGCGCGTTCGCCGAACCGGTGAAGGGTGCGGGCCGGCGGGAGGATCGACCCCGAGGTCGCGAGGCGAGCGCTAAGTCGAGCAGTAGTCCTCGATAAGGCGCGGGAGGTTCGCAGGGTATCCTACGGGTGCTCGGAGCGGGCGCCCTCAACCCTGAGCACCGCGTCCTCACCGGAGAGAGGTGACCCTCACAGTGTGGGCCCGGTGAGATGATTGACGAAGGTAGAGCCGACCTAGCTCGGCCTCGCCCTCGACAAATCGGAGCACAACCGGCAGCTCCGAGCACGCGCATTGCGCCACAAGCAAGCTGAAAGTCGCTGGGACAAGGGCAAGTGATCAGCCGGTTAATCGTTGTCCAACCATATGGAATCGGACTTCTGCTATGAAAACAAACCGGCTCTTCCTTGCCGCGATACTCGCCGGCGCAATAGGGGCTCCGAGCGTAATCCTAGCTCAGGACAAAAGTGTGGTGGCTCAGGTCGCGCCTGCAGCGGTTCAGTTGCCGATTGAAGGTCGGCTGCCTTCTCTCGCCAGCGCGACTGGATGGCTCAATTCTCGTCCCTTAATGCAGTCAGACCTGCGTGGAAAAGTAATTCTCATCGACTTTTGGACTTACACCTGCATTTATTGGCGGCGCACCCTACCCTACGTCCGTGCGTGGGCGGAGAAGTACAAGGATCAGGGCTTGGTTGTTATCGGCGTGCACGCGCCTGAGTTCTCATTCGAAAAAAACATTGCTAACGTTCGCCGATCTGCAGAAGACATGAGGATCGATTATCCGGTTGCGATCGATAGCGAGCATGCAATATGGGCTGCTTTCAGGAACCAATATTGGCCGGCTCTCTATCTCATCGATGTAAGCGGGCAGATTCGATACCACCAATTTGGTGAGGGCGAATACGAACAGTCGGAAAGGACCATTCAACAGTTGTTGGCCGAAGCCGGAACCGGCGGCACCGATCATCAACTGGTTTCGGTCAATGCCCGTGGTTTCGAAGCGGCCGCCGATTGGGGCAGCTTGAAGTCTCCGGAAAACTACGTCGGCTATGAGCGCACTGAGAACTTTGCCTCCCCTGGTGGTGCAGTATTGGACGAGGCTCGCGTCTATGCCGCGCCCGCGCGGTTGCAGCTCAATCATTGGGCGCTTTCGGGCAACTGGACGATGGAGGAAGAAGCCGCTCTGCTGAATAAGCCGGATGGGAGGATCGCGTACCGCTTTCACGCACGTGATCTTCATCTCGTACTGGCTCCTCCCGCTCAAGGCCACCCCATTCGCTTTCGCATCAAGATCGATGGCGCTTCCCCCGGGGCCGACCATGGCCTTGACGTGGACCCCGAAGGACGCGGGAGCGTCCAGGAGGCGCGCCTGTATCAACTCGTCCGGCAAACGGAGCCAATTGCTGACCGGACCTTCGAGATCGAGTTCTTCGATGCCGGCGTCCGGGCATATGGCTTCACCTTCGGGTAGAGCAACCGGCTGATTGCGGACAAACGCCACCCGCAACGAACTGCACAAGGCGCTTCCCGACTGCCCTGCGGGACCAGGAGGTTCACCAATGGAAACGACCAAAATGTCCGAAGAAATTGAGTATCACCGGCGCCGATTTTTCGGCGCTGCAGCAGCAACCATCGTTGCCGGCCAGCTTGCCGTGATCGGGTCTGCGCGCGCACAGGCCGGCGGGACAAAACCGAGGCAGCTAGCTCCGATTAACCCTGGCACGAACAGCGCGTTCGCCCCACTGAAGCAGATCGATGCCGGCGTCCTCAATGTCGGATATGCTGACGCTGGCGCCATTGGCCGTCCTGCGGTCATTCTCCTGCACGGCTGGCCCTACGATATCCACAGCTATGTTGACGTGGCCCCTTTGTTGGCGTCGGCAGGGTATAGGGTCATTGTCCCGTATTTGCGCGGCTATGGCGCGACGCGCTTTCTCTCAAATGATACATTCCGGAATGGACAGCAATCGGCACTTGCCGCCGACATCATAGCTTTGATGGACACTCTCGAGATCGAGAAGGCGATCCTTGCAGGCTATGATTGGGGAGGGCGCACCGCCGACATCATCGCGGCGCTCTGGCCGGAGCGCTGCAAAGCCCTCGTCTCGGTGAGCGGTTATCTGATCGGCAGCCCGGAATCCAATAAAGTGCCGTTGCCGCCAAAAGCTGAGCTCCAATGGTGGTATCAATATTATTTTGCTACCGAACGGGGGCGAGCCGGCTATGACAAATACCGGCATGACTTTGCGAAACTCATTTGGCAGATCGCTTCGCCGAAGTGGAACTTCGATGATGCCACATTTGATCGCACTGCAGCATCCTTCGACAACCCCGATCACGTGAGCATTGTCATCCATAATTATCGCTGGCGGCTCGGCGTGGCTGAAGGCGAGCCAAAATACGACGATCTCGAGAAGCGGCTTGCCGAATTCCCAGTCATCACCGTGCCCACCATTACCTTAGAAGGTGATGCCAATGGTGCACCACATCCCGACAGCCGTTCCTATGCCGGGAAATTCTCGGGCAAATATGCGCACCGGGTCATCAACGGCGGCATAGGCCACAATCTGCCCCAAGAAGCCCCGCAGGCCTTTGCCCAAGCTGTTATCGACGTCGCGGAACTCTAGCGCAAGGTGAAAGAACGCAGACTGGAAAGTCTTATATACCGCTAAGAAATGGTGCCTGAGCCCGTGCGTCTTGCGGAGGAGACCTGCCCCTGCGGGAGCGAACGATCATGGCCGGCCCTTTGGCCGGCCGCGCCTTCGTCAAGCTCAGAGTGAAACGTAAGAGGACAGGACCATGACCTGCCGTCCACGACAACCGCGCTGCTGCTGGCAAGCTGTGGCCGCGCGTCAAAGGCGCACGCCATCACCACCACCGATGAACTCATCCCTGAGCTGTCGGGAGAGCCTGCGATCTGGTCGCTACGGTCGCAGGCGTGTGGCTGTCGGGAGAAGCCAGCGCTTCTTGAAACGCGTGGGAGTGGCAACCCGGCAACGACGGTCCCCTTGACAGTCGCGACATTCGGATATACGTTGCCCTCGAATGTATATCGTTGGGGCCGAAATGCAGGTCGCTCGATGGGGAAATAGTCTGGCCGTGCGCCTTCCGGCCGCGGTGGTCGCGGCGCTCGGGCTCAAGGAAGGGGATGAGATCGAAATTCACGTTGCTGACCCCCGGCGGTTTGCGATAGCGCGCAAACCTGGGCGCGAAGAATTGCTGAAGCGGCTTCGCGCTTTCCGGGGCCGCCTTCCCGCCGACTTTAAATTCGACCGTGATGAGGCGAATGCCCGGTAGCTTTTTCGATACGAATGTATTGGTCTATCTGGCGTCGAGCGATGCTGCGAAGGCGGATCAAGCGGAGGCCATCATCGCCGCTGGTGGCGCAATCAGCGTGCAGGTGCTCAACGAGCTCAGCAATGTCGCCCGCCGCAAGATGCGCCTCTCATGGATGGAAACCCATATGCTTCTATCCATGCTGCGCGGGTTGCTAACGGTCCATCCGGTCACGGTCGATATGCACGAGACCGGGCTTGCGCTGGCCGAACGGTATGGTTTTTCCATCTTCGATGCGATGATTGCCGCCTCGGCGCTTCACGCCGGCTGTGACACGCTGTGGACTGAGGACATGCAGCACGGGATGGCGCTCGAGGAGGGGTTGCGCATTTCCAATCCGTTTATAGGAATGCGCTGACTGTGGAACGACAGTCAGACGCGATTAGGGCTTTCCTAATTGGAAATTTCACCCGCATCTGCCTGGTCTTGCTTAAGGCCCCTCTAGACCTTTATTAGGCAAGCTCCAGCCCTGTTTTTCCCAAATTTTCGTCTTCATGTTCAAGCCGCTCCTGAACTTCTGTCACGAAAGGTGACGGGCACGCCGGCGTGTAGACCATGTGGACCTCGTCCTCGGCACGGGTGAAACCAACATAGAATGAACGCCGCGCTTCCTTGATCTCCGCCGGAGTTGCTCTCTTGCGCGGAATTCGTCCGTCATCCATCCCGAATAGAATCACGACTGTAAACTCTCGCCCCTTTGCACTATGCAAAGTCGAGAGGTTGATCCGATCCTCGCCATCACCGAAGCCAGCGAACACGCTGAGCGTCGTGTCCGCTGCGTCACATGGTGGCCCCGTCCGGTTAATCAATGCATTAAGAACAGCACCCTCCTCGTGCTGAGTTCGACACTGGCCAATCAAGTTTGCGATCAAATTTGCCCTCATAGCGACTAGCCAATTATGCAGAGTCATGGCCGCATCTCGGCGGTCCCACATTGCTCTCAGCAGGTCTCGCTGAAATAGGCGTCTCTTCTCGTCAGTTGTGAGAGCTTCGCCAAACAGGATCTGCCCTTCCCTGACAAGGCGTTTGAACCGTGGGTTTCCGGTCTTCCAACCACCACAACACCAAACAGCGCACTCTTCAAGCCATCGCATCAGACGACTCGACCGCGGGTATAAGGCATTCGTGTCG
>JAFAHH010000019.1 GCA_019237355.1 Acetobacteraceae bacterium
TTTGATAATAACTCCCAAGACGGCACCGCAGCGGTAGCCAGAGCCGCCGGTGCAATCGTCCGTGCGGAGCGGCTGCCGGGAAAGGGCAATGTTATTCGGCGGATGTTCGCCGATATCGAGGCCGACGTCTATGTGCTCGTGGACGGAG
The DNA here is from genome assembly GCA_019237355.1 of Acetobacteraceae bacterium. Lineage (GTDB taxonomy): Bacteria > Pseudomonadota > Alphaproteobacteria > Acetobacterales > Acetobacteraceae > JAFAHH01. Next base: position 149 of record JAFAHH010000019.1, read on the forward strand.
ACGATACCTATGATGCATCCGCGGCGCCGCGCATGGTGGGCCTCTTGCTAAATGAACGGCTCGACATGGTTAATGGGGCGCGGGTGACCGAAATGGAAAAGGCGTTCCGGCGCGGCCATCGGCTTGGCAACGCTCTCCTCACCGGCATTGTCCGTAAAATATTCGGCAATCGCGTTTCGGATATGCTCTCTGGCTATCGGGCTTTCTCTCGGCGCTTTGTCAAATCATTTCCGGCGCTTGCTTCTGGCTTCGAGACCGAGGCCGAGCTTACAGTGCACGCGCTCGAGCTGAAAATGCCCATTCACGAGATTTCGGTTGGTTACCGCGAGCGGCCGGCGAACTCGGCGTCCAAGCTGCGAACCTACAGCGACGGCCTCCGGATTCTCCGCACAATTGTCGTTTTGATCAAGGAAGAACGCCCTCTCCTGCTATTCTCGGCGGCAAGCGCGATCCTTGCCTTTGCCGGAGCGGCTCTTGGCATCCCCATTATTTCAGAATTCATGCGCACCGGCTTGGTGCCGCGATTCCCAACTGCAATCCTGACTACCGGTCTGATGCTGCTTTCCTTCCTCTCGCTTACCTGCGGTCTCATTCTCGATTCAGTCACCCGCGGCAGGCGCGAACTCAAGCGAATGGCCTATCTCGCGATCCCAGCGCCCGGGCTAGACGGCTAGCCGGGCGGCGCGGGAGCGCGCGTCCAAGCCGAATTCAGCCGAATTCATGAGTGAGGGCTGGCGAAGCGGACGGGGCGCTCTTCCACACGGTTGCACTTGGTCGCTCCTCGCGCAGGAACGCGGATTGAAACGATGATCATCCAGGGCCGCTCGTCAATTCCGCACCTTGCTCCTCGCGCAGGAGCGCCGTCTGAAACAGACCCAAAGCTATGAAGCAGCTTTTCCGGCTGCGCCCTCCTGGCCTAAGACCCAAAAGGCGGAGACGGAGGCCGAAATGCCGGCACGGTATGATCAGCGAACCGCACGCATCCCGTCGGTTCGCTTATTCCGTGGCTACCCCCGGGCCGCCGCAGCCCTGGTCTTGCTGCTTGTACCTCCCCCGCCTACCGCTGCCGCAACACTCGAAGTCGGCCCCGGTAAGCCTTATTCCCAGCCCTCGGCAGCCGCGGCCGTGGCCCATGATGGGGACCGGGTCGTAATCGCGCCGGGCGAGTACTTCGACTGCGCGGTTTGGGAGCAAAACAACCTGGTCATCGAAGGCGACCCCGCCGGCGGCACCGTCATCACCGATAAAACCTGCCAGGGCAAAGCCCTCTTCGTGATCCCGGGGAACGACGTGACGGTACGAAACCTGACCCTCACCCGCGCCCGGGTGCCCGACAACAATGGCGCCGGCATTCGCGCCGAGGGCCGCAATCTAACCGCCGACCGGGTGCGGTTCATCAACAATCAGGACGGCATTCTGGCCGGGGGCCCGCCCCAGAGCACGCTTCAAATCGAGCACTGCACCTTTTCGGCTAACGGCGAACCCGACCCGCAACTCCCGACCGCTGCTCTGTTTGTGGGCGAGCTCGATCACCTCTCGATTCACGACACGGAATTCCAGCCCGGCCGCGGAGGCGCTGTAATTTCCTCCGACACTAAGGTCACGGAAATCATCAACAGCCAGATCGCGCGCCCAGGATCACCGCGCGGCACGCCCGTTCAGGTTTCCGGTGGATTGGTGGCGGAGGATAGCACCTTCCAAGCCGGCCCCGCGCCGGGTGGGAAGCAGGCGGCCATCCTTGTCGTGTCCGGATCCCTCCCAGATCCGGTGCTCATTCTTAAGCGCAATCGATTGGAAGGGAGCGGCACGCTTCTGCTCAACTGGTCTGGGCGCGCCCCCGTGCTCGAGGACAACGTCGTCGGCCCAGGCGGGCAAATCTCAAGCACCTCGGGAGAATGGGAACACCGGGTTCGCGCCTTCGGCCGGGAAGCCTATAGCACCTTGCGACACTGGGCTGGCTCCGTTCGTAACCGGCTACGCGAGCGCTTTCGGCATTGAACGCTAACCTGGCGGGTGCGGCGCCTGGACCCGGATAATCGCCGGGTGGATGGGGTCGAGGGCAAGCGGCACACGATCGGTCACCCCGAGCAGGCGGCCGCCACGAACGTCGTGCACCCGGCCAACTTGAGGTAAAAGCAGCACCACCTGTTCGGTCCGAATGGAACCCCCATCGCGCTGCACGGCGATGATTGTGTCTTGCCCCTGGCGATAGACATAGGTTTGTGCGTCGCGAACCTCTTCCCCCGTTTCAAGCTGCAGCTTGTACCGCGGAACGACCCCCGCGTGCTGCAACGCAGCCCCGAGCTCCAGCTCCCCTGCCGGGTCCTCGATGCCGTACCGAGCCAACGCCGCGTCCGCTAGGATTGGCTTTGCCCGGCGGCGACCGTGCTGATCAAATTCGCCCGGCTCTCCATAAGCCACAACCACGCCACCCGAGGCGATCAAATCGCGTATGACCCGCGCCTCCTCGAGCGACAAGGCAACCGCCTGCGGCACGATTAAAACGCGCGCGCCGCCGAGTTCGCCCCGGGCTAGCATCGCCGGCGACACAAAGCGCGGCGTCAACCCGCGATGGGCGAGCGCCTCGGCGGCGCGATGGGTCGCGCGGCGCGCTGCATCCGCGGCCAGGTCCTCCTTTTCGGAGCTCCAATGAAGCCAGGCATCACCCCCCTCACGCTGGCGGTCAAGGAGCCATTGAACCCGGCGGCTTTCGGGCGAGTAGAGAATGGCGACCGGGTCGTATTGCCGCTCACTGTTGATCAGCAGGGACCCAAGCCCACCGCGTAGTTCCGCCCAGTCCTCTGCGACGGCGCGTCCCCAAGGACCCAAGCTACCATCCGGTCGCACAATCTGCTCATCGGGATCCCACAGGATGATGCCGCGGCCTCCGCGGAGCAGACCCTGCCACGTTGCGCGGCGGGCCCCCTCATCATAGCCGAAGGATGTACTGATCAGTTTCACCCGCGGCGCAAGCGAGCCGACTATCGCCGCATTGTCAGCGGCATCGCCCATCTCCATAAGGTCAACG
>JAFAHH010000020.1 GCA_019237355.1 Acetobacteraceae bacterium
AACCCGGTACCGACGGAGACCAACCCATTGGGCGTCAAGGGTGCCGGCGAAGCGGGCAATGTCGGCGCATTGCCCGCGGTCGCCAATGCGCTCGTCAATGCACTTTCCCCGCTCGGCGTCCGCGATGTGCCAATGCCGGCCACCCCGGAGCGCCTCTGGCGGGCAATCACGAGAACGCGGCGATAACGGGCGCAGCAGTGGGCCTATGCATGGCTCCGTAGCGCGTTATTCGGCCAGCAGCGTCGGGATTGCATCAATTTCCGAACGTTTTGTTTGGCTCAGTTGCTCCAGGTCATACTTCGTTTGCAGGGCTAGCCAGAGTTCCGGGCCTTTCCCGCAGAGCTTGCCCAAGCGTAGCGCCATCTCGGGGGTAACCGGCGTGCGCTCGGTCAGGATCGAATGCAGGGTCTGGCGAGAGACGCCGAGCAGGCGGGCGATCTCAGCCCGGGTTCGCCGCAGTGCGGGCAACACATCCTCGCGCAACAGCTCGCCGGGATGCATCGCCGGCAATCCATTCCTTACCGGGCCATCCGCCATCAGTGATAATCCTCCAAATCCACGTCCACCGCATCCGCCCCAGCGGATTAGTGTCCCTTGGGAGTGACTGTGGAATGGCCGGGCTCGGGAGGAGTGCTTCGATGCAGGGTCTGAGCGATTGCACAAAGGTGGTCCTGCAATTCCTCGCCGGCGGCCTTGTCGCCGGTGGCCGGATTGGCGCGATCGGTTAAGATGATAAAGCCGGGGCGGCCATCGGCGAATTCGGCGCCAACGACCACCAGTGTTTGCTTGCCCATAGCCTCGCGGGCGCCCGGCACACCATCGGCCAGCAGCTTGAACGGGTCGATCCTATCCAAATCGTCGCCCAGCACCCGAATGGCCCAATAAGAGTGGCCGGCAAGAGGCTCCGGTAACGGCGCCCAGCTATCGCCGATCGCACCAAGCTGGCGCTGCAACGTCGCTGCTATGTCCGCGCGAATGCAGTCGATATGGATATGCAGCTGGTTCTGAGACCGCCCGAACGCAGAATTGATCGCAAGGCTGATTGCCTGCCGCGGCAACGGGAATCCCTCCGCGCGCTCGGTGAAGCCGAGCTCGCGCCAGGCATCGGCAAAGTAGTTCGGGGCGTCGGGTGCAAGCAGCAAGGCGCTTTCAATCCCAGGCACCCGTGCGGTGGGGATCAGCAGGTATTGCGTCGCCCCCACGATGTCTTTGAGAACGGCATAGCCCTTTGCGTCCCCTTCGTGCTGGTCGACGAGCGCACAGGGCGCCGGATCGCTATTCTGCCGCTGGTCGGGGACGCACTCGTCGTGCACGATCTTCCACAGTGCGTCCGGGTCGGCGGCGCGGCCAATCGAATCCGTGCCCAGAACAACAGTCGCGACGGCAATGACGAATGTACAGGCCGACCATCCGCGCGCCCTGTTGGCCCTCATGCCCTCTCCTCGGCGAATCCCAGAGCGAGCCAGTACCTAGTTGCAGAAGTTAGCGTTCGCGCTCCCAATGTTCTTGTCGTGCCCGCGAAAGCGGGCACCCAGGACCAACACTCCGGACACTGCCCTGGATTCCCGCTCGCGCGGGAATGACGGGATTGCATGATGTTGGACCCCCGCATCCGCCAATTTATGCAATAATATAATTGCGTGCCTTGGACTGGAAATGGGGAATGATTTCCTCGCCAAAAAGGCGGATCGTGTGCAGCACCTCTTCGTGCGTCGCGGGGCCGACGGCGCAGAGTAGAATTACGTCGTCGATGCCCAGCGCCTCGTACATTTCGATAAACCGGATACAGTCGGCCGGCTTGCCGACGCAGAACTTCGTGCCTTGCTCGCGCACCTCCTGCGGCGTCGGCTCACCCGGATGCGGGCCGCTGGCAAGGCGCTGATCGCGCGCGTAGTAGCCCTGGTAATCCGGCGGCACAGTGGTTGGATCGTAGTCGCGCCAGACGAGGCGTGCGCGCTCGCGCTGCTGCTCGATGTACCAGCCCACGAGATCGGTGCCGCGCTCGGCTACGACCCGCGAATCCTCGTGACAATAGCCCGCCGTCATCAGTGCTGTACGGTTGTTAGCCTCGGTGCCGTCGCCTGGCGCGGTTGCCAGTGCGCCCTGATATAATCCCATCAGCTGTTGGACGCGCTCCGGGCCGCCTTCGCTGCCGAAGAGCCCGCCCATCCCCAGCTCGCCGGTCAGACGCGCTGTCTCATCGCTGCCGCAAGCCGACCACAAGGGCGGGTGCGGACATTGCACCGGTTTCGGCAGCACCTCGCGGCGCGGAATCCGGTAGTACTGCCCCTCATAGGAGATCTCCTCCTCGGTCCAGATGCGCGGCAGCACCTCGGCAAACTCCTGCCACATGCCGCGGGTGTCGCGCAGATCCGTCCCATACGGGGTCAGCTGATAGGGATAG
>JAFAHH010000145.1 GCA_019237355.1 Acetobacteraceae bacterium
ACATGCAGGACCACATGGACTCTGGTTTCATGGCTCTGTTCGACTGTGTCTGAGGCCCTCTGAGCTGCTGAGGTGGCTTGGATATTGAACCCAAGCTCGATCAGTTATCGCGAGCTGGGTTGTCTCGTCGATTGTTTGTCGCGTTACGGCACGCCGACCTGCCAGACGAACAACCCTAACTGTCGGGCTTGGCTGATGCTTCGGACGGAAGATGCTATTCCCGCGCAACGGTCTGCGCGCGCCGTCATAAACGGACTGGCGGCGTTCGGTTTTCTGTGCTGGCCAATGCTGTGCGCCGCGCAGATGGTTGGTCCGACGCCGCAACCTCCAGGCGTCCCGGTCACGCCGGAACAGGCCGAGCAGGTGGTGCAGGAGGACTGGGCCATTCACGCGCAAGCGACGCTGACCTGGCTACTGCAGCCTGCTTTCCGGTCGCCATATCAGGGGCCGCAAAGCTTAAGCCCCGCCAATAACGGCAGGGAAACCGTCGATGTGACGCTTTATGCCGGCATCCGGCCGTGGCGCGGCGCCGAAATTTGGATCAATCCGGAGGTCGATCAAGGGTTCGGGCTCAGCGACACGTTCGGCGTCGCGGGATATCCCAGCGGCGAAGCCTATAAGCTCGGCAAATCCGAGCCTTATTTCCTGGTCCAGCGCGGGTTCCTGCGCCAGACCGTGGACCTCGGCGGCGAGACCGAACAGCTCGAACCCGACCTGAACCAGCTCGCCGGCCTCCAGACAGCCAACCGCCTCGTCTTCACGATCGGCAAGTACTCAATCGTCGACATCTTCGACACCAACAGATACGCGCACGACCCGCGCCACGACTTCCTCAACTGGTCGATCATCGATCAGGGCGCGTTCGACTACGCGGCGAATGTATGGGGCTACACTTACGGCGGCGCGGCGGAATGGTATCAGGACTGGTGGACAATGAGGGCCGGCGTGTTCGATTTGTCAGAAGAGCCTAACAGCGTTGGCCTGTCCCACGGCTTCACCCAAGGGCAGTTCGTAGCCGAACTGGAGGAAAGGCACAGGCTGTGGGATCAGCCCGGCAAGCTCAAGCTCCTCTATTGGCTCACTCGCGGCAATCTCGGCACCTATCTCGACGCGATTTCGTTCGGCGAGGCCACCGGCACGACGCCGTCGACCGGGGCGGTCCGTAGTTTTCGCACCAAGGACGGTTGGGGCCTCAATTTCGAACAGCAGCTCGCTCCGGATTTTGGCGTCTTTGCTCGCGCCAGTATATCGCAAGGGACCGTCGAGGAGGTCGATTTTACTGACCTCAATCAGTCGATTTCCGGAGGGCTCTCGTTGACCGGCTCGCGCTGGGGACGGCCGGATGACACGGTCGGATTGGCCGGAGCGGCCAATCGGATCTCGCATCAGGGCAAACTTTATCTTGCCGCCGGCGGTTTGGGCGGGATCATCGGCGACGGCCAGCTCCCAAATGCGGGCCCCGAGCAGATCCTCGAAACCTATTACCGTGTCGGTTTGACCAGTTTCGCACAGTTTGCGTTCCACTACGAGTTCATCAATCACCCCGCCTACAATCGCGACCGCGGGCCCGTGTCAATTTTCGCTCTGCAGCTGCACCTGCAATACTGATCAGTGCATTCGGCAGCCGCTCTTCTTAGCGCGAATGATGTCTTCCTGAAGCGGCGCGTTTCCGCGGAAGTATACCGAACACGCGTTCTTTAATCTCTTCGACCTTCACTGGTACTTGGCGCTGTCTCTGGTTGCGCCAGCAGGCCATCGCCGGAGCGAGCGCGCGCTCACTGGTTTCGTCCACTCTCTTCAGGCGGAGGGCCAAAGGGTAGCTTGTCGGGGACCACCCGCACTCCAGTCGTGAATTTGTACGGATACTGCCCAGAACTCGGGAAAGTCATTTCGATAAAATAGGCCGTCCAACCCTGTTTCGGATCGGCTGGCTTAGCGGCGTAAACGCCATCGCCCTGATCGGTCAAATCCGAACTCGAATAGGCGCGGCCGATCGTCTCCAGCCGGAAATCCCGGGCGTCGGGGTTGTGGGCCTGCCAGAGCGTGGCGCTATCGGGCCGTGTCTCGGTCTTGACGCGGATTGAGCCGTCTTCCTCGAAATCCCAACCAAATCTGGGGCGGGGCGCATTTGTCAGAATCGATTGATAAAAGGCGACCGCGCTCTCCGCCGCATCGCGATACGATCCCTTCAGCGAGTGGTCGGTATTGGGGACGTATCGCAGGTACTTCTCGCCCTTTAGAGCTTCAAAATAAAACTGCGAGGAGTCGGGAACAAAGTATTGGTCGCCCGCCGAATTGACGATGTATTTCGGCACGGTCAGCCGGTCGCGATACGAATAGGGGTCTTCGATGTGAAGCAGCGCTTTGAATTGCGGCGTATAGGCCCACTGCATATTACCGGTCCGTTCGAATTCGCCAATTGCCGGAGCCCAGAAGCCGTAGGCGCG
>JAFAHH010000762.1 GCA_019237355.1 Acetobacteraceae bacterium
ATAATAGTCACAGGGAAACGCCGCCCAGTTTCGGCTGGCCGGCGCGTGGTCCGGTCTTCCAGGTCCTCAGCTCACCGGCTTCTTCCAGGCTGTCCGCCACCGCACGGCATTTCAGTCGGCATTTCCGGATGATGGCGGTTTCTATGATCGACACAGCTCGTCAAGCAGCGCCTTGGCCTCTTTCAGGTCAGGCGTATCGAAACCCTCGGTGAACCAGCCGTAGATCGGCGCAAGGAGATCGCGGGCTTCCGTGACCTTGCCCTCATCATGCCAGAGGCGGGCCAAGCCGGTAGCAGCACGCAGCTCCCAGAGACGCGCGCCCTGGCCTCGGGCTATTGTGAGGGCCTGCAGATAGCAAGCTTCGACCTCTTGAGACTGGCTGCCGGCCAACCACCCGAGATTATTGGATCCCGCTCGGGAATGTTCCGCGCTGAACAGACGCACGAGTTCCCGCAGCCTTTCGCCGAATCGCAAGTCATTCTCCATTTGCACTCTGTCGGAAAGGGCGGTCGCTGGTGCATGGGCATTTCCGGCTTGAGCGCGTTATCCGGTTCCAGCACGGCGCGTGTTCCAGGCGTTTTCCGACCCGGCGGCCAAGATGGTATGGTTCGCGGGCGGCGAGGGCTACGAAACGCTTGACCCCAGCATGGATTTTCGGGTTGGTGACCGGGAAGTCCTCCGGGGCAGCGGCACGGTCTCCGCGTTTAATGCAGTGTATCTGGACATCATTCCCGATGATGGCGGGTCGCGACAGCAGGGGGGACAAGGATGCTGTTAGACCGGCTCGGAGCTTTGTTGGTGGGGCTGACCCCCAGCCAACTGAGCTCCGGCCACGCAGGCCGTGATGGCGACGATGCCGCAGGACTATTGAACTTCAACCGGATGTAGCCGGCGGGTAATTACAACGACAACCGGCAAGTGAACAAGAATGAGATCACGCCGGAAAGCGGTTACTGGTTCACACCAAGAACCGCAGAGACCGCACGGAGAGCCGCAGAGGATCATAAACCAATCTCGGTGGTTCGCCGTGTCACCTCGGTGTGTGAATACGCGGGGCCCGGTGCCTCGTCAGGACAGCCGGTCCAAGGGTAATCCCAAATCGTAGAGGCCAGAGGTTCTTGACCTTTGTCATGAAATCGGGTTATCAAAATGAATAGACGGCCGTTTTCGCATGCTTGGTCACCATGCGCGGAAAATGTCAGCTGGGGTCGTTGCAATGAAATGCCTGAATTGCGGCGCTCCGGTGAAGGAACGCCACAACTTCTGCTCGGTCTGCGGACTGCCGCTTGGCGGCGCGTGCCCAAGATGCGGCCAGCGCAATGGTGCCAGCGCTAGTTTCTGCGCTGGATGCGGGGAGTTACTTCAACCCTCGCCGCTCATCGAAGCCACAGCCGAGCGCCGTCAGCTTAGCGTAATGTTCTGCGATCTCGTGGGTTCCACCGAACTCTCGTCACGGCTGGATCCCGAAGACCTGCGCGAGATCATGACCATCTACCAGGGCGTGGTCGCCAGCTCCGCACGGCGCTTCTGTGGTTTCATTGCGAAATACCTGGGCGACGGTGTCCTGATCTACTTCGGCTGGCCCGAAGCGAGCGAAAATGATGCCGAGCGCGCCGTGCATGCGGGTCTCGAGATCATAGACAAGGTCGCGCTGATGGGCAGCTCCGATTTGCGACTATCAGTTCGCATCGGCATCGCGACTGGGTTGGTCGTGGTTGGAGAGGAGATCGGGCAGGGACCCGCTTACGAGCGAGGAGTCATCGGCCACACGCCGAACGTGGCGGCACGATTGCAATCTGTGGCTGCTCCAGCGACAGTGATTGTCGATCAGGCGACCAGGGTCCGTTTGGGCGACTTGTTCGACTTCGTGCCGATCAGCGGACTTAACCTGAGAGGCTTCGCCGAGCCACTGCCTGCTTGGCACGTGTCGGACAAACGCCCATTCCGCAGCCGATTCGAAGCGCTTCGCACTGGCGCTTTGACCCCTCTCGTGGGCCGAGACGAGGATTTACAACTGCTATTGCGGCGCTGGGAGCACGCGAAGCAAGGCGGGGGCCGCGTGGTTCTAGTATGCGGTGAACCAGGTATTGGCAAATCGCGGCTGATCTCTGATTTGAGCCGTGCGATAGAGCGCGATAGGCATTTTCGGCTGCGATATTTTTGTTCCCCCCATCTACAAGACAGCGCGCTATATCCGATCATAGCCCATTTGGAGGATGCGGCTCAGTTCAGGCCCGGCGACAATGCTGCAGAACGGTTGCGAAAGCTACGGGCCATGCTCGATCTGGCCCAACCATCCGACCAGGATGTTGCGCTTATCGCAGACCTGTTGTCGATTCAAGACGAGAGTTTGCCGGCGCTCACCTTCAGTCCGCGACGAAAGCGCGAGCTGACATCCGCTGCCCTGAACCGGCAGCTTGCCCATCTGTCGCGTGTACGTCCCCTGCTGATGTTGTTCGAGGACGCGCATTGGTGGGACCCGACCACGCGTGACCTCATTGATTTCACCATCGATGCCGTTCCGGACCTGCGCATTCTGCTGGTTATTACCTACCGGCCTGAGTTACAGCCGAACTGGATTGGAAAGCCAAACGTCAGTCTCATAAGTTTGGGTCGGTTGGACCATGATCAAGCGGCTGAAGTGGCGTCTCATGTCGCGGCCCTCTCGCCCAGCATACTGAAGAGAATTGCGGCGCGTTCCGATGGTATCCCGCTGTTTATTGAGGAGCTCGCCAAAAGCATACTTGAAAGCGATGCTGGCACCTCGCCGGCAGCACAGGGCGCCGTGCCTCCGACACTGCAGGCCTCGCTCATGTCGCGACTCGACCGACTGCCCGCGGCGAAGCAGATTGCGCAAATCGGGGCGGCTATCGGCCGCGAATTCCCTTATGACCTGATCGCCGCGGTCGCGGCAATTCCTGACCCCGCATTGCGCGAAAGGCTCAATGAGTTGGTGGGCGCCGGGCTTGTCTTCTGCCGCGGTCATCCACCGGATTCTACCTATGCCTTCAAGCACGCGTTGGTACAAGATGCGGCATACGAAACCATGCTGCGCCGGAGGCGTATAGGTGTCCATACAAGGATCCTGAACGCGCTCCTGCACTCCGATCCGGACCTGCCGGAGACGCATCCCGCGCTGTTGGGGCACCACGCCGCGCAGGCCGGGCTTACAGCGCAGGGGGCACGTTACTTCCTGCGAGCCGGTCAGCTCTCGGCGGAACGCTCCGCCATGGTCGAAGCCCGCGCGAACCTTACGCACGGTCTTGACCTTGCGGCCGGACTTCCAGAAGGTCCCGAGCGGCAGTTGCTGGAAGCCGAGCTGCAGGTCGCCCTCAGCAATGTGCAAATGGCTGTGCTCGGCTTCGGTGCGACCGCCCAAGAACCGGTGCTGGCCAAGGCCCTGGCGCTATGCCGCGGCCTGGGATCCGCAGAGCCCAAACGCCCAATTCTGCTGTCGCGGACACTCTACGGCGAGTGGTCGCACAAGCTGCATACCGGTCCATTAGAATTTGCGAACGCGGTTGCACGCGAGTTCGCTGAGCTCGGCGACGGATCGGATGACTTCGAAATAAAGCTGATGGGGCTCACCACGCTGGCGACTAGCCTGTTCCTGGAAGGAAGACCGGCGGAAGCGCGCGCAATTTTCGCCAGCGTCGCAACGGAGCGCGCGATTGAAGAGTGCCGTACTGCAAATGCCGGCTTCGGAGTCGATGCAACGACGTTGTTCCACGCCCAATTTTCCCGCGCTCTGAGTTGCATCGGACTTGTGAAAGAAGCCAAGCAACAGTCTGAAACTGCTGTGAACCGCGCACGACGCTTGCAGCATTTGCCTTCTATAGCACTGTCTCTCAGTGCGACCTGCACGACCGCCTGGGTATTGCGTGAACTCCCGACCTTGGAAGCAAGAGCCGGGACTCTCGTCCAAATAGCGGAAGAACAGGGATTCTCGTTCTGGCAGGCTCGGGGCCAGTGCTACGCGGGTTGGATCGCGGCACAACGTGACCGGCTCGACGAAGCAGTCGCCTTGCTGGAGACCGGTATATCTGCTCTGCGCTCCTCCTGCGTGACGCTCTACGTCCCCGAA
>JAFAHH010000212.1 GCA_019237355.1 Acetobacteraceae bacterium
ATTGGTCGCACTTCTGGCTACCGCGTGCTGGCTGATAAACCCGCCACGGCGTAACTGTGGTTCTGCTATCTACTTCTACGAGGTTTCCAGGCTCCGGGCGGGGCCGAGGCTAAATAGAAGCGCCCTGAAACAATCTCGCCACGCTCGTTTCATAGCAACCAGTCACACCCTGGGATGCAGGAAAGTAATCACGGCAGACTCACGGTCGTGCCCTGACAAAAATCAGGATGAACCGGTAGCCCCTGACATAGATTTGGCTCCCCCTTTCAACGGACTCAGATGGCGATTAACCGCGTACGATCCCATACTGGTGACCCTCTCAATTCTGATCGCTGTGTTGGCGTCCTATACGGCGCTGGACATGGGAGGGCGAGTCCGGACGGGAACCGGCTGGGCCGGCTGTGCATGGATCGCAGCCGCTTCCGTTGCCATGGGGGTGGCATCTGGTCGATGCACTTCATCGCCATGTTGGCTTTTCATATCGCGATGCCGGTGACGTATGATGTTGCCCTAACGCTCGTCTCTATGGTCCTCGCGATCACCGTGACCGCGGCTGGGTTCGCGGTCGCCGGCCGCAAGGCCGCGCGGGCCAGAGACACGGTGCTGAGCGGGATCTTTATGGGCGTGGGAATCGTTGGCATGCACTATGGCCGCGATGCGGATGCCAGCCCACCTCCACTATGAGGCCGCGCTTGTTGCGCTGTCTGTTCTGATCGCTGTGGGTGCCGCCACTGTGGCACTCTGGCTTACGGTGCGGCGGCAGAGTCTGCTGCAGAAGGTTGTGGCTGCCATCGCTATGGGTCTGGCTATCTCCGGTATGCACTACACCGGCATGGTGGCCGCGACCTTTACCGCCATGGTGGAGGGGGATCACCCGCATGGTCACGCATCCCTTCAGCAGACCCAGCTTGCCTTGGCGATCGGCGGGACAACCATCCTGATCCTGTGCCTCACCCTGATCGCCTCTTTGGTTGACCGGCGCTTCGCCCAATTTGCGGAGCGGCAAGCGACGGCGTTGCGCCAAGCCGAGCGCAACTTCGCCTGCTGGTTCAGGGTGTAACGGATTATGCGATCTATATGGTTGACCCGCAGGGCTATGTCACGAATTGGAATTCGGGAGCCCAGCGCATCACTGGCTATGCCGCTGAGGAAATCGTCGGTCAGCACTGTTCCCGGTTCTACGCAGAAGAGGACCAAGCCGCCGGTGAACCCGTCCGGGTCTTGGAGACGGGTGCCCGGGAGGGGCGCTATGGGCCGGAGGGCTGGCGTGTTTGCAAAGGCGGAAGGCGTTTCTGGGCCAACGTCGTCATTGATCCGATCCGTGCTGAGGACGGGCGGCTGATCGGCTTTGCCAAGGTCATTCGAGATATCACGGAGCAGCGGGAGGCGCAGCTCGCCTTGGAAGAGGCACAGGGGCGGCTCCTCAGGGCACAGAAAATGGAGGCGGTCGGCCAGCTTACTGGCGGCATTGCCCACGACTTCAACAACCTGCTCCAGGCGGTGTCGGCCAATCTCGACATGGCTCACATTACGGCGACACGGGGGGACCGTAAGCGCACGCTCCAGCTTCTTGAGGATGCGCAGCGCACGATGGGGCGGGGCGCACGGCTCACGGGGCAATTGCTCGCCTTTTCACGTCGCCAGATACAGCAGCCCGAGCGCGTGTTCGTGAGCGATTTACTCGCGGAGACGGGTGAACTGATTCGCCGCGCTTTGGGGGAGACAATCGCGTTTGAGATGCATGCCGAGGCGGTGTACATCGATCCGGCGCAGTTCGAAGCAGCGATCCTCAACCTCATCCTCAATGCCCGTGATGCAATGCCAAGAGGCGGCACGTTGACCATCGGCATGAGCAATGTCTCTCTGACCATCAAGGAGGCGGCGGCTCTCAACGGCATCGCTCCAGGCGATATGTGTGCATCGACGTGACCGATACCGGATCTGGCATGGCGCCAGCGGTGCGGGCGCACCGCAGGCAGCATCTCGATGCCGAGAACCCGCCCCCTCGGCGTCGAATCGAGCACGATGCTTGCGCGACCTCCTCGCCCATTCACCGGCAGCTGGATGCAAGCCACGTCCGCTTGTGGGTCGTAGGGCATCTTGTCGTCAGGCAGCCGCAAGTCGAATAGGGTGCGGCGGTGCGACCCGCGGGTCACCCATTCTGACGGCCGACTCAGGTCAGATTCAAAGTGGTGACTGGTTCCGGATCGGACACCTTTAGGGCCAGGTCGGTAACGGACGACTCCAAAGCCATGCAGTTGGCTAGGGCAACATCTCCCACGTAGGCAAACTGCTTGGTTTCCAATGCATCACATCACCGATCACCTTCGGGCGCTCGCCGCGCTTCACGGTTCTGTCAGGTGTCGTGCCAGTAAGTATAATTTGTTGCCACGTCGTGAGTCCGCTTAAGCCGCTTCCAAGATCGCCAACACCGTGGCGGTCCTACCGAGGTGGTGCATTCTGCGATGATCGGCGGGAACATGCTGGTTGTGATGGCAACGGGACCGGAGGAAGTTGCGCAGCTCGTCGTGTCCTCGGCAGAATCGAGCTGCTGATCTCGGGCACTTGAAGCCACGCATGGCCCGGTATCGGCCCTTTGATGCCCGGTGGTCTTGTTCAAGCCTGTTCGCAAGATACCGGCTGGTGCGATGGCGCACTCTGCTGCCCAGCTCGGTGCGGATGGCGCGGGGATAGCTGTCGTGGCGGTCGGTCGTGACCCGGTCAGGAGTAATGCCCGTGGCGGCCTTGGCGGAGCGGAAGAATGCGCGAGCGGCCTTCCTGTCGCGATGCTCACTGAACAATACGTCCGGACGGCGGTTGAGGCATACTCGGCACCTGGACGGCATTGGCGCACCTCGGGCACGACATCCGGTGACATGCGTGGCAGAATGGCCCCTTTGCTGCGCGACAGAACGGCCTTCCGCGACCGGAGCATGGTGCCAGTCCCGCCGCAGTCACGAGGTGGAGCGCGTTATCGCATACGAGCCTCGGCCGTTCGGCACTGAAGCTGAATTCGCACGGCGGCGGCTCCAGACGGCGCCCGAGCCGGTTCCAATCCAGATGGACGACGCGCTGCGCCTCGCGACGTCGATCGCTGGGTTCGATGAGCGGAGGAAACGGGGCCAGGGCCGTACCAGACTGAGGCGAGCGCACGAGTGTGCGGCCGAGGTCCATCAGGCGCCTGTAGCCACCGCGCCCGTCCTCGACTCTACTGGAAGGTCGGAATACCCACGATCCGCGGGTACACAGCCCAGCAGTTCAACGATGCCTGCCGGCGGTATCTCCCGGCGCACAACCTGGAAGAGTGCGCCTCGCAGGCTCAGCCGGCCACGGAGAATTTGTGCGAGGAAGTGCGGGAATCCTTTAATTCATCCGGCCCATCGGGCACCGGAACGAAAAAGCCCGGCAAATCACAGCGAACTCCCCTGGTGCCGGATACCGAAGAGGGGCCGCGCACCGCATCCGACACCACACCGCGCACCGCCCAAAAGGGTACGGGACCGGCGCCGGTGCCGGATACGGTGCGCAAGCCCCCTCCGGCATCCGACACCGGGGAAAGTCATCATAAAACACAGGAGAAAATCGTTCCGGTGCCCGATGTGCCGGATCAAATGCAGAATCCGGGCCTTTCCGGCACAAATTCTCCGAACCCGCCTCCGGCACCTCCTAACTCACGACCACAAGGCGAAGGGATCGATGAGCTATGAGTTGCCTGGGCACTGATGACCAAGGGAGGGATCTATCGGCTCCGGCCGCGATCGGACCACTCGAGAAATTTTCCAACCCGGCGCGAGAAAGCCTCGGCGGCGATCTCATCCGCCTCTACGGCTTTGTCGAGAAGCGGGCGTATGTGCTACGCTACATCCCCCGCGGTTTATGAGGGGACAGTGCGGGATTACCGAGACGCGCCTCGATCTTCTTCAGGTGCCTCTCCGCGCGGATCCATGCCGGTTCGAGCTGACTGCTGTAGACCAGCCCGGAACACCCTCTTCGACCGCCGCAATATCAGCGCCGCTCCCCGCGCTTTGGCTGAAATCCTAACCCGCACGAATGAGATCAATGGTCCGGAAGCCGAATCCATCATTGATCGCCATTTGATATCTGGAGCAGCGAATGCATGAACCCTCCAGGCTAGGAGAAGATGAACCCGCATTGGTCGAGGGCATCGGATAGGGCTGGCTTCCAATCTTTCTATCTGCCTCCGGTCGTTGCGATTTTCCCGGCGCCGGCACGGCAACCGGCGCAGTCGAGCATGGTGTCGAGATTCGGCGTGGTGATCCCGACGTGCTGCAGGGTTGGATGGCAATGATCTCTGTGTTCATTTTTCCTCTCAGCATTACTTCTGAGAAGGTATCCCACGCCGAATGAGCGCTCGAAGAGGCATTCTTCGATGATTTTGACGCCGGAATGTGCCGGCGTCCGGCAGGCACACCGCATCTACGCGTACAACCGGCAGCCTATCACCCGATCACGCAATCTATAAAGACATTCCTTCGAGACCATGATCATGGCCCGCACGGCTGGGTGATCGGGTCCTTCAGCGTGCGGTGTATTCGCGGTCGGGAACGATGGGCCTGGCCTGTCATGCCCTCCTTCCCGCCATTCTCATTGCAACTTCGCCACTTTCAGCCGGGGTGTCAGGCGACATGGAAAATGAGGCCGGGAAATCGCACTTGGCAGTGGCGCTTGGCCGCGAAGCGATCCGGCACGGCTACTCGGTGCTGTTTATTCCGGCGATTCGCCTGATCACGGCGCTGGCGAAGGTGCTTGCGGAAGGGAAGCTCGAGGAGAAGCTTGCGTATTACGCCAAGCCAAAACTGCTGATCACCGATGAACTCGGCTACTTGCCGCTCGACCCAATGCGGCGCATTTTTTTCCAGCTGGTATCGCGCCGCTATGAGCGGGGCAGCCTGCTGGTGACCAGTAACCGGTCCGTGGGCGAATGGGCGAGCTGTTTGGTGACCCGGTGGTAGCGACCGCCATCCTGGACCGGCTCTTACACCACAGCCATATCATCACCGATCCCCGGGGACAGCTACCGGCTGCGCGAAAAACGCCGCGCCGGGCTTCTGCAAAAGGCGCGCCGGCTGCTAGCGAGACCACGGCATTGACAAAGGGTGGCCTCGTTTTCGGTGTCGTCACCGGCCTCGTTTCTGACGTCGTTTGACACGGGCAGCCTCAATATCGCTTGCGGTGGGCTATCGCGTATCGGTGAAAGCAAAGGTCACTCCGCTGGACATCGCGCTCGAAATGCAGGGCCGCCCGCCCAAGCGCCGGGGGCGGCTTGCCTCGATCGCGCCGGGATGGCTCGCTCTCCCCAACCTGAGGATGCATAGCAGGCAAAATTTGCTTCCATAGATAGCATATACAGGCTACTATTCGCGCAAAGGATAGCAGAGCGATAAACACACTATGAGACGGGGTCTTCGGTGAAATCAGCCCAATTGTCGTCGTTGTGTCTCCTGACCGCCTCCTGGATCGCGGGCGGCGAAAGCCAATGCCGCCTTCGCTCAGACCAACTCGCGACTGCCGTCAGAGCGAGCTCAAGCTGAGCGCACTCGCCGGGTAGCCTGCTGGGGCAGGCCAGGGCGCCCCGGGGCAACATCGAGCCAGCATTGCTCTAGCCCGGGCGCGCCATCCGACGATGCGGCGCGGGTCTTGCTTCAGGCCGCAATCAAACAAGTTGTTACCGCCACAACTGATCCGACCAAAGATTGGTGAACCATGACATTCATGTTCTGCGCCGGAATAGAAGGCAGCAACCCCACCATCGATGATGGCACGACCCGGCGCGATCAATATCGCGAATGCGGGCACTACGCTCGCTGGGAAGAGGATTTTGACTTAGCGCAGGAGATTGGCGTCTCGCACCTGCGGTATGGGCCGCCGATCCACACCACATGGCTTGGAGACGAGAGCTATAATTGGGAATTCGCCGACGCAACCTTCGGCAGGCTGCGTGAGCTCGGTATCGAGGTAATCGCCGATCTGTGCCATTTCGGCTTGCCTGACTGGCTTGGGAACAGCTTCCAGAACGAGGATTTCCCGACGCTGTTCGCCGGGTATGCGGAGGCCTTTGCCCGCCGCTACTCCTGGGTCCGGCTCTACACGCCGGTGAACGAGATCATGATCTGCGCCCGGTTCAGCGCCCTCTACGGTTACTGGAACGAACAGCTCCAGAGCGAACGGGGCTTCGTCACCGCACTGAAGCACCTGACAAAAGCCAACATGCTGGCGATGCAGGCGATCCTGCGGGTACGGCCGGACGCGCTGTTCGTGCAGAGCGAGGATGCGAATTATTTCCATCCAGAAGCTCCCGATGCCATCCCAATCGCGAGGCGGCGGGCGGAAGAGAGCATGATCGCTTTTGACTTGACCTTTGGCCGCCCGCCTGACGCTAGCACCCTGCTCTATCTGATGGAGAACGGGCTATCCCGGCAGGAATTCGAGTGGTTCATGGCGCAACGCGTGCGGCGCCACTGCATCATGGGCCTGGATTACTATTTTACCTCGGAGCAGCGCATCTCAGCGGACGGTAAGGCTACGCCGGCCGGGGATGTATTCGGGTTTGCGGAGCTCGCTCGCGCCTACTGGCAACGATATCATATTCCACTGCTGCACACTGAGACCAACTGGCCGCAAGGTCCCCAGGGAGATGAAGCGGTCACCTGGCTATTCCGCCAATTCGCTTGTGCGATGCGATTGCGCCGGTCCGGTGTGCCCTTGCTGGGTTTCACCTGGTATTCCCTCGGGGACCAGACAGATTGGGATATAGTCCTGCGGGACATGCGTGGCCGCACGTTTCCGGTTGGATTGTTCGATATGGATCGCGCGATCCGGCCTGTTGGGGCCGCGTATAGGCGCCTGATCGCCGAGTGGGGGCCGCTCTTGAACCAAGAGACGGATTGCCTCCGGGTAGGGTGATTGCGCTAACCTGAGCTCATGCAGCAAGCGGCATCGCGTATAGTGACCGGCTCTCTATCCCAGCTCGACCCGAGCCGGTTGCAGAGCCGGGCAGACCCATATAGTTCGCGACGTCATCGCGACCTCGCTGTGGACCAGCGCGCACTGAGTACGAGCACTCGCGCTTTGGGACCATCGCGGGCAGATTGAGAAGGGGCAGAGCCCGCTGGTCGATCTCTGTAGTAGTCGGGAGGCTTCACCTGGGTACTGCCCAGCCATCAGGTCCCGCCGAATACTGCCGGATTGTTGGGGGTTTCCATGAAAGACCAGCTATCGCGACGCGCTTTCCTTCGCACTGCAGGCCTGTTTTCCACGTCCGTGCCGGTGTCCGCGCAAAGCCCCGAGTCCCTGAAGGTCATCGACTTGGCCCAGATGTCCAACGGCAGCCGCTTCCATGCCGAAGACTTCAACATCGTCGGGCTATTCGATGTCGATTGGCTGCCGGACCCGCGCTTTACCCGATTGTTGGACAATTTCGCTGCTTCCCCTGGCGGGTTTCGAATGGTGCGCTTTTTCGGCGCGCTGAATTCGGGAGTGCGCGAGAATACTTTCCCGCAATCTAGCGGCGATGTTTGGCAGGATCCAACCGAAGCGATAGATTTCACCACTAGCTTCAATGCTATTTCAGAACTCGTTTCGCGCGGTCTTATTCCTTTTGTCAGCCTTACCTTCTTTCCGCGGGCTGTCTCCCCGTCTCCCATCATGCCTCCAGCATCGTTTGGAAATTGGAAGCATCTGATACAGGTATTTCTCGAGCAATTGGCGGACCGGTTTGGGCGGGATGCTGTGGCGCGATGGTGGTTCGAGGCCTGGAATGAGCCCAATATGCCCCCATTCTGGGCCGGGAGTTTCGAGCAGTATCTTGCGCTCTACCGAGCCACTTCGGAGGCGGTCCGGGAGACGGGGTTGCGCGTGCGCCTTGGCGGGCCCGCCATCGCCTATATGCCTGGCGGTGAGGGCACACGATTGACCGAGCGGTTCCTAAGTTTCGTTGCAAGCGACCCTATGTTAAAGTGCGACTACATTTCAATACATCGCAAGGGTACCTGGACGAACGAGGAAGGAGCGCCGGATTTACGCCGGTCGGTGGACGCGGTCCATATGACTGCACAGGCAGCACAGCGGCTGGACGCCAAACGGTTCCGAAACCTCGTTATCATCAATGATGAAGCGGACATGCTTGTCGGTTTCGATCGACCGTTCGAGCCGCGCATGACGGAGCAATTTGCATCATGGCTCAGCGCGCAGACGGTCGCTTACGATCAGCTCACAGAAAAATATCAGGGGTTGAGTCTACGCTTTGCTGCCGCCTCTGACAATGCGAATCAGCAGCTCGTCCAAAGTCCTTTCGATGGCCGGCGCAGTATAATGACATGCACTGGCCGGGCTGCAGACGATCTGATAAAGCTGCCAGTCTACGGCTTTTACGAAACGATTCGCGTTTTGGCAGAGCACCGGGCCGTTGCGCTCACCCCCGAAGCGACATATCCAAATACGGACGTTTATCACATAGCAACCACCGGCGCAGGGAGCTTTTCTGCCCTATTTACGTACTATCCCGATCCAGCTGCTCCAATTGCGGGGCACCGGCGGGTCGATTACACCATTTCCGGGATTCCGTGGCCACGAACGAACGTGAGCCAGTTCACGATTAACCGGGAGCAGAGCAATGCTTACACCGCGGCCGGCCGTATTTTAAATCCAAAGCTGGATTCGGAATCGATAAAGCGTGTACGGCAGGCGCAGGAAGTAGCAATCGCAAACCAGGCTGACCGGCCGGTCCAAAATGGCAAAATCCAGCTCTTATTCGACCTTGAACCATATGCAACCGTGCTTTGGCTGTTGACTCCTTACGCCCCAGGTACCCCCTTGCCGCCGCAAGGGATTCAAGCCGAACGTGTGCGTAGCGATGTCATCCTGCGGTGGAATGCAAGTAACGATCCAGGGCTGCTCGGCTATCAGGTTAGCCGGACGGAAGGCATGAGTTCTCCGCTACTACGGTGTGGGTTGTGGATCGATACGGACGCCGGGCCGCACCCGATCGAATATAGCATTCTCGCGGTTAGCACATCAGGCGTCCGCAGTACCGCTCAGACTATCCGTGCTTAGGCCTGACACGCTTCGGCAGGCAAAGGTTGGGGTGAAAACGGTGTTCGCGGCGCCACCAACCCGGCGCGCCTAGGAAAGAGCCGGTATGCTTGCCCTCTTTTGCTAGCCCTGCGACAGCTGCGGCCAGCGGCGTCGGCGAAGGCGGAGAATCGCGCGTATCGAACGCCCCTGCCTCGTACCGCCCCCGGCATTCGCATAACAAGCTGTCCCAATCAACCGAACCCATCAGAGCCCAGACGGTTACCGCCCTTAGATCAACGCCCTCAGTTCGGAGGAGCAACGCGGCTTGCCACGCTTCCAACAACCAGCGGACTTGCTCCTGCGGATCCTCGCAACCAAGATGGGCTTCGGTAATTGCAATGGCCGTGTGGTACCGCTCCCAGGCTTCACGAAGCCGCGCGGCAAATCCTATTTCAGCGTTCGGTAGGGGCACACGCACTGCCTCTGTATCGGCATAGGACTCATAACCGTTGCCACCCCTGAGATTGGAGGGATAGAGGGAAGTCCGGTGATCGAGAAATCGATCACTCGTTACATAGTAGTTGATACCGACTATATCCGGTTTGGCCTCGCCCGAAGCAAGCTCGTCAAGGTGTCGCTCTGGCACGCCAGCCGCCACGAACCGGCGCCGCCAAGGATGCGTGGCGTCAACGTGTCCGCACAGAAGATCGAGCGATAGCCATCTTCTCTCATTCTCGTAAGCCGCTTGATACGCAAGCCGTGGCGTTGAAAAGACTTTTGCAAGGTCTTCGGTTTGCACGAGTTGCGCCCTGGGCGTCTTGACGCGAACGGCGCGCATGGCCAGCAGAATGGCCCGGCATTGATTGGCTACAGCGCGCAAGAATGCCGACTCATCTCGCAAATGCGGATACCAATGACCGTACAGGCAAGAAAAGCGCGCGGTCGTCAGCGGCTCATTGACTGGTGTCCATCCCGTGACGAAAGGAAAGCGTGTCGCGGCCTCTTCGGCGTACGCAGCCAGGCGCTCCGGGAACAACGGATCAAGCAGGTGGGTTTCGGACGGACCTGAGCCGTGGTGCAAAAGCCCGGCGATTACGCGTATTCCGGCGGAACGGAGCACTTCCATGCGCGCGTCATGCCAGGGCCAGCCACAGCCGCCGGCTCGGGTAGCCCGCTCCCAGAGGACCGGATACCGCAACGTGCGCACGCCCAGGTCCAGAACACGCCCGATATCAGATGGCCGATCGTGGTGCCCGGTTTCATTCACTTGGTCGCGCCACACATCGCCCACGCGCACGACGCTGCATTCGATACCGCCCCATAACTCGAGGGTCATGTTGCCATAGCGGTTGCTGCGTTCTGGACGGGCGTCGCTTGACCCATACTGAGGCGAAGCAGCCGCTCCATCGCCACCCAGGTCGCATCCCAAGATAGCGAAGCCAGCCGCGCGTCGACACGCTCCAGCCATGGCCGGCGATCCGTGGCGAGCATAGTCTCGATGCTGGCAGCCATTTCAGCCGCGTCGTCTGCCACATGGACTAGTCCATCGATGCCCCAATCGCGCACCACATCAGCAATGCCAGTGGAAACCACGGGCAACCCGGCGGCGAGGAATTCAGGTGTTTTTGTAGGGCTGATGAAGCGCGTCGCGTCATTGTGCGCGAACGGCATGAAGCCGGCATCCCATCCTGCAAGATAGTGTGGGAGCGCCTGGTAAGTTTTCAGACCTAGCCAATGCAGATTCGGGCGTTTCGGCAAGCTGGCCAGGTCGATTTTCGCCGTCGGACCTATCATTATGAACTGCCATGCAGGCCGGCTAAGGGCGAGTGCGTCCACCAGTTGCAGGTCCATTCGCTCGTCGATGACACCGAAGAAACCAATTCGGGGCCGTGAGAGGCCGCGCTGGTCATCCGGTTCTGTCATGTCCGCTGGCCCTCGCCGCGCCGTGGCAAAATGGTCTACGTCGACGCTGCTGCGAAATAAGTGCACACTACGATGGAGAGTCCGCTTCGCCTCATAAAGGCTAGCGCCGCCGGCAAAGACAACGGTTGCCTGCTCCAAAAGCTGCCGTTCGAGAGGAACCAGCTTATCGGATGCACCCCGAAAGTTTGAAAGCTCATCCATGCAATCGTAGACGATGACTTTGGCCCGGATGTTTCCTGCGAAGCCCAGCGCAAGCGGCGTATAGAACCAGGCGATCGATACTGGTGCATCGAGCTGAAATAGCAGCTCCTGCAGTAGCGCCTGCTGCGCCATATTGGTGTCAGTGTCAGAAACGGCACTGGGCAGCATCGGCGTCACCACTAACACACCCTCGGCCGATTCGGTTTTGCGCAGAAAAAGTTCGGTTGTTCCCGCGAATTCCGGCTCTTCAAAGAAGATGACCCGATAGCCAGCGGCGGCGCGAGTCATGAGATGTTGCGGTCGCTGAAAAACAAAATTCCAGCGAAGATGAGAAAAACAAATCAGAACCGGACGCCGGCCTTCGGCCTCGGCGCAACCGCGTGGATCCGCAACCAGGAACATCGGTTCTCCCTAAGTAGACTCGGGACGACGAGGCCAACAAGAGGCGGTTCTAGAGCGGGATGACTCCAGGTCAAGTCATCCCGCTCTAGGATTCTTGATTTTGAGAGCGCGATTCAGGCTTTCCGGCGATTCCGCCTCAAGCCATCGCGCTCTAATGACGAAAACATCAACAACGCCGATGTCAAGGTGCATTCCTAGTGGGTTCATCATCTCATTGAAGATCGAAAAGTTTCCTGACCTGGCTAGCGAAGCAATCCTTGATTATTCACACTGCGTCCTTTGGAACTGGACGAAGCTGCGTCACCCGATCGCCGTTTCGTTTATCCATCGCCGCTTTCACTTCGAGCTTCGATCCAATCATCCCCTATCGTTTCCAACCGGAAACTGGCCAGCGGAAGCCTACAAGCGTGTGCGTCTGCTACCTAAGAAGTTTAGGACCAGGACGATCACGAAGATTATGAGGAAAATGTAAAAAAGGGTTTGTGCTATCCCCGTCGCAGTTCCCGCAATCCCGCCAAAACCGAAGATTGCGGCAATGATGGCGATTAAGAGGGCGGCAAGCGCCCAATAAAGCAGGTTGCCCGCTGGCATTGGTGTCTCCCGGTAGCAGTCATGAGTTTAACGTTCTATCCTACCTTAGGTTCCTGATGCAAAATAACACTTTATAAATCGCCGTGGGCACATATACGATATCTGCGTAAGTTCGTGCGCTTGGGCTTGCTTAGCAATTGCTGCTGCGCATGCCCGAGCTGTTCGCGAGCTGCCAATTGTCGAGCACCAGCTACGATACTAGTGCATGAGCGTACTGGCGTGAGCCTGTGGACGGCGCTAACGTCATCGTCGATTTCTCAGATCGCGGAAATCCTTTACGTGGGCGACGAGGCTATAGTCCGGCATCGAGATCGTATAGCCTCCAACCATCTGCTCGTAATAGTCGCTCGGCGAGAAACCGAGATTTCTGCTCGCATCAAGCGGGACCATGGTCATGTCGGCGTTAGCCATAGTAAGCTTCTTGGCGAAGACCACCGTGCCGCCTCGCATGTGGAGATAGCTGCTCGCCTGGATACCGGGCGGCGAGGTTACCTCACCCTGCCCGATGGTGGCGAACAGCCCGGCCCGGGTCACGCGCACCGCCGTCAGCTTGCCAAGCATCAGCGGTGGCGGAAACATCGAGATCAGCGGAACGACCATGTCGTCACCCTCCATTCGGAAGGCGCGCGGGTTCTCGGGCTGGGCGATGTTGGACAGCTGCAGCCCTAGCGCGTCCATGACGCTCTTGGGCACGACGTCGCCGGCGCGCATCGCCGTCATGTGCACGCGCAAGTCACCGTCGCGCGTCGGCGCGAGCACGGCGTTAGCGGTAAAGGGCATAGGAATTCCGAGCTTCACCATGGTGCCGCTCATCGAGATCGCGCCGTCATCGAACGTAACGTTCACTTGTTTGATCGGGCTGTTTCCGATCGGCAGGATGTGCCGGTTCATGAGAGCGGTCACGTCAGCAGCAGTTAGCGCGACCGATGCACGCTCGACCGAGATGGCGTACGATGTAACGTCATCGAGCACGATCGCGCGCCCTTGTTTCGTCGGCCGCACGGCGCCGTCCAGCGCGGAAACCGAGGTCGGCACGTCGCCATAAGGAAATAGGATGAGATTGCGCATCCATATTTGCGTCATCCCGGCGCGCTCAACCGGCTGCTCGGTCGCAGTCGCGCTGCGGTGGTCCAAAGCCAGGGAGGGCGGGGTCAACGCCACTATCCAAAGCGCGGTAAGCAATAGCAGCTCAGGGCCCTTAGCGCGGCCTATAAATCGGTCCCTTTTGGCCGGGGGCGGATCCGCCTTTAAGCCAGCACCTCGCGGCAGGTTTTCCCCGCGCCTTTCACCAGCAGCCCGCGAACCGCGTAAATCGCTCTCGTTCGGGGTCATGCCTCTTGCTCCGCGAGTGCCATTCCGAACGCGCGTTGTTGCAGGTGCCAGGTCGAAGCGAAGTGGCCGGTTCTGCTTCGCACCAACTCGCCGGGCGGGCCATCTTCGACAAGGCGGCCTTCGTGCAAGACGATCACTCGGTCGAAGTCCATGACCGTGGATAGGCGATGGGCAACGGCCAGCACCGTCCGGCAGCGTTCGCCCACGCGCGCAAGCAGCGCCCGGTGCACTATTAGCTCGGAATAACTGTCCAGAGCGCTGGTCGCTTCGTCGAGCATCAGCACGGGCGCCTCGTGGCGCAGCAGAGCACGAGCGATTGCCAGTCGTTGGCGCTGCCCGCCGGAGAGGCGGAATCCGCGCTCACCCACAACGGTGTTGTAGCCTTGGGGCAGGGCGCGAATGAATGCGTCTGCGCCCACGGCGCGCGCCGCCTCCACGGCCTCGTCCCAAGATGCGCCGGGCCGGCCGTAGCGAAGGTTTTCGGCGATGCTGCGATGGAGCAGGGGCACCTCCTGCGTGACCACAGCAAAGGCGTCCGCCAGGCTATCAGGTGCCACCGCGGCTAGGTGTTGCTGATCCAGCAGCACGTCACCGCGGTCTGGTAAGACCACGCCTTGAATGAGCCGCAGCAGGGTAGACTTGCCGGCCCCGGACGGGCCGACAATACCGACGCGCTGTCCCGCCGGTATTTGCACGTCTAGACCTTGGAACAGAGGTCGCCCGCCACTCTCGGGAGCGTAGCGCAAGCCCTTGATCTCGATTTCGCCTGCTCGCGCCCGCAGTGGTTTCAGCTTGCGCCGCCGTTGTAGGGCGGCGTCCTCTCCGCTCGGCCGGGCTTGCAAGACGGAAATAGCCTCGGCAACAGCACCGAGCTGCTGGGCGAGGCCCAGGAGGGACAGCCCGAGTTCGCGCGAGCCCATGAGCACCCGTAAGGTTAGTGTGCTTGCCACGACGACGCCGCCTGTGGTGATCGCGCCGCGGCTCCATTCCCAAACGGCGGCCGTGAGCACGATGGCCGTAGCCAGCCAGAACGCAGCGTCGTGGCCGCAGCGCAGGCGTTCTAAAAACATCCAGCTCCGGGCGTGTGCGGCGCCTTCGAGTGCCATCAGCCGGGCCAGCCGCTCCCCTTCGCGATGCCGGGCTCCGCAGGCCTGAACCAGCCCAATATGCGCGAGTACATCGGCCAGGTTCCCGGAAACCTCGGCTGCTTCGCGGTGATAGGCCTCGTGTAGCGGAAAGCCGCGCCCGCCCAGCCGGTGCAGCGCCCAGGTGGCTGCGCCGGCCACGACCACCAGACCTGCCGCGATCCGGGCGTCAATCGTCGCGAGGACCACAACCGACCCGGCGAGATCCATCAAAGGCGGCAGCACGTTCCAAACAACGGTGCGCAGGACCGCTGCCCCGGCCGTCGCCGCGGCGACAATGCGCCCCGCCAGCGCACCACTGGCCTGCCCGTTGAAGAATTGCCACGACCGGGCGGCGACACTGTCGAACAACCCGAGGCGGATATCCTCGCCGACCTTGATGACAGCGCGGCTGCCCAGCCAACCGCCAAGCCGCCAACATGCGCTTTCGAGCGCTAACAACGACAGGAACAGAGCGAGGCTGAGGAAAACGCGCTCACGACCCTCATGAGGCGGCGCCGTCATCCCATCCACAAGCAGCTTCAGCCCATACTGAGCCGAGACGGCACAAAGTGCGCCACTGATTACGACTGCGAGCGCGGCTGCGGAAAGAGGCAAGTGGCGCTTGACGTAACCAAGCAGGAAGGCGACGGGGCCGACCGGCAAGCCCTCGGCTGCGCTCCCGATAGTTGCCGCTGGCCTGGTCCTCAGCCTCATGAGCGGGTCCCGGCAAGGCCCGTCATCAATGACGAGAGCAACATCCGCTCCTCGCCGAGTTGATCAAGCAGATCCTTGTTTATGGCCCGCTCGCTCCAGTCCCGCTCGGCACGAATTAAGCCACAGCGGCAGTGCCGCCCGTCGCTCCATCCCGGGTAGTCCATGACCGGGTAGATGCAAATGCCCTCCACAGGCACCCCAGCCCGCAACGCAGCCCGCACCTCACCGCCGATGTAACGCAACCACCCAGCGCCATTGGCTCCCTCGGCCCCGGTCTCGGTGAGCAAGATGGGTCGATTGCCGTAGCGGGCATGCACGTCTTCGAGCAGACGCCCTAACGGCCGGTAAAGCCAATGGCCGAGCGGAATTGTGTCACCGGCCCGAAACAGCTGATTGTCGGGGTAGAAGTTGAGGCCGATGATGTCGAGATGGGCCTCGCTGCCCCCCAGCTCCGGGGCAAGGCGGCCCGCAATCATGTCGAACGCCTCGAACTGTGCCTCCCGGTGCTCGGCTGCGCCTGCGACGTCGTGCCAGGGTGCTTCCGGGGGAGTCGTGACGTGGATGAGCGGCTCGGCTTTGACGAAGCGTGCCCGCGGCTCGACCGAGCGCACCGCCTCGATCGCTACGATTGCCGCACGCGCGAGCTGACGTTTCAGCTCTGGGCCGCGACCCGAAGCGTAGGGGTACATGCGGGCATGATCGCCGCCGCCCCAAGCCCAGAAGTTGATCTCGTTGACTGGGCAATAGAAAGGTACTTCGCCGTCGGTCTCGGCGCGAACGATCCAAGCGACCGCGGCGCAGAACTCGGCGAATCGGTCGAGGAACTCACGCGACCAAATGTCAACGCCGTGCGGTAAGCCGTAATGGCAAAGGTCCCATATCACCTGCACGCCGGCCTGCCGCGCCGCCCGGAGCGTTGGCAGGAAACTCGACCAGTCGTAACGGCCGGGTTCAGCTTCGATGAGGTGCCAGCGCAAAGCATCGCGCACGGTGCCCAGGTTGCAAGCCGCGAGCAGTCGGTAGTCATCGAGCGCCTGCTCATCGTGCCGGGTCGCCGCGATCAGATCGAGCTGCTGCCCATCGTCGGCCCGACGGTGCGATGAGCTCTCGAACCCGCCCATCAGGAAACTCCGGAAGAGAGAGGGCCGCCATGGGGCCAGAGGAGACGGCGGGGCGAGCGACCGAGAGGCAATTGCCGCGCAAGCCACCACCTGTGGGATGCAATCTTCGTACGACGTAACCAGGTCTGTTTCGTCCACCGGGCGGTTTCCAGTCAGCTATTGGCTAAGTTGCCGGAGAGAGAAACGAGTGCTCACTAGCATCGGGATGGAAGAGCCAGCTCTGGCACTCTTGATAAGCCTCGCGCTCACACGTGCTCTAAGGAGGCCCACCTCCTACGGGCACCCGGAGATCGAGCTCCGCCCGCGCCAAAGACGCATCGTTCATGACCTCATGCCGAGCCGCTTCCAACACTGTCGAGTGCCCGAATGCGCCGACCCATGAGCGGCACCCTGAAAGGGGGGCCGAGCGGTATGTCGTTCTGGATCGCGTAGCGACCGGCGAACATGAATCGCGCGTCGGCCCTGTGGGAGTTTACGTGCGCAGGGGTGAGAACGCGCATTTCGTTCGGAATCATCTATTAGGCGAGTTCTATGAGTGGGAGGGAAGGAGCAAAGCCGATCGAACACGGCCCGATTTGGATAAGCAATGCATGTGACCCTTCCTGTGAGTGGCCGTCGAACGTGGTGCGGAATGGCAGGTTCAAAACGGGTAGGAAACGGGATAAGAAAACAGGCGGAAATCACATCAATTTGTGGGCGCGTTCCTCTACCTCCACCGGCCAGCGTACTTTTGATAACCAGGGCCTTAGCAAATGATATGGTTTTTACGGAGAGCGTCGACTACGAACCAAATGTATCTGAATATGGGCGGCAACCCTGGTATGGCATACTGCGTGGGATTGTTATCTGGCGAGCTGCTGCCGGGCACTATCGCGATGTTGGCGAGCTGGGATCCAGAGCCGCCCCGGGGCAAGCGCTAGGGATGACGACCCGGCAATTCCTGGCTTGCGGTTGCCAATCTTTGCATCCCGACCCACCTCGGCGTGGTCTCTTCAATCCGCCGAAATGTCGCAAGTGCCTGACCTACCACCTGGTCCATGTTGTAGTATCGATAAGTTGCCAGCCGCCCGACAAACCAGGTGTCGGCGGTGCCGTCCGCCAGCGCCTCGTACTTCTTGTAGAGAGCCTGATTCTCAGATCGCGGAATTGGATAGTATGGATCACCCTCCGCCGAGGGGTATTCATATGTGATGCTGGTTTGCGGGTGCACCTGGCCGGTTAGGTGCTTGTATTCCGTGACCCGAGTGTATGGAGTGTCCCCAGGATAATTCACGACGGCAACTGGTTGTAGCCTGACCTGATTGAGTGTCTTATGCTTGAAGCGCAGGCTTCTGTAAGGCAGCTTGCCGTACCGATATTGGAAGAACTCGTCTACCGGACCGGTCCAGATGAGCCTCCGGAATTCGGCCTTATTGCGGGCAGAACGAAAGTCGGTGCTGAGTTTTACCGTGATTCCCGGATGGCTTAGCATGCGCTCGAACAGGCGAGTGTACCCATCTCGCGGCATAAACTGGAACTGGTCGGTGAAATAGCGGTCATCGCGATCGAGCCGGACCGGCACCCTTGCCGTCACTGATCGGTCCAGCTGAGAAGGATCGAGCCCCCATTGCTTGCGCGTATAGCCGCGAAAGAACTTCTCATATAGGTCTCGGCCGACTTGAGAGATTACCACGTCCTCTGAGGTTCGGATGTTCTCAACGGGCTCGGCTCGCGATGCGAACCATTGCTTAAGGCAATCTGACGTAAGCCTTAGCCCATATAGCTGATTCACCGTATCGAGATTGATCGGAATCGGCAATAGCTTGCCATCAACATTGGCCAGCACGCGATGCTCGTAGCGGCGCCAGCGCGTGAATTCAGACAGATAATCGAAGACGGCGCGGGAATTGGTATGAAATATGTGGGGACCATAGCGATGGATGAGAATACCGGCGGCGTCTCTGCAATCGTAGGCATTACCGCCAACATGGGGGCGGCGATCGATTACAAGCACGCGTTCTCCCCGGACTCGGGCAAGACGCTCGGCCAGTGTCGCTCCTGCAAATCCTGCCCCTACCACCAGCCAATCAAACATGCGCGGCTTTCTCGAGCCGCTCGCGCTCGAAATGGCTGGATCGGAGCTGATCAATGTGTTGAGGCCACGATGGGTGTCTAAGGCTGAAGACGCTCTCGATGTTGCTCAACATTGCCCCGACATCGGCTGCGATCCGAACCGAATCAACGGCCCAGTTGCACACCAAGTCAGCTTTAGACGTGGTCACAAGCGGTTCTCGTATCCCAAAAATTCGAGAGTCTTCGGTTGCATGGCGAGCATGTTGCTCCTCGCGCACGGTTGCTATGATGCGCACTCCCCTAACTTAAGTGGCAGGCAGATGGCGTTCGGATTCGGAGGTCGGCAAATACAAAGCCATAATGTATCGGTCGGCCGAAAGTTTTAAGCAGTTATAAAAAGTTTATGGAGTTTCACGGTTCTTGATTGCGACCCGTGAGGGAGGCATTGTGAGCATTCAACTCGGCAACAGGGAATTCGGCTCGTCACGCTTAGCCCTGTATGAGATGGATCGCCAGGCTGACCAGTGGACAGCGGACCCTGGTAGTTCTGCTAGCCCTCGAGGGTGCGAAGTGCTGCTCGCAAGTCGCAACGGCCCGCCTTGCATCGCCTGGCGAGTGCGGCGCGCGAGAAGAAGGCCTTTTGGCAATCTTCGCCGGCAGGCGCGCGATAGGCCAGGTGAAGAAAAAGCCCCGGAGCCATTGAGCAGCGCGAAGTCGATAACCTCCTGAAGCCGGCCCTTTAACGGCGCGAGATCGTAATCCGGGTTCGGCACTCGATGCCGCTCGAGGAAGTTGCGGCTGGAAGACACGCGGTCGGCCAAACACCCGTGCTTGCACGCGCTTGCCCAGCCCTGAGCTCGCCGCCACGGGCCATGGTGCGACCATGCGTCAGGCCATCAAGGGATCTGAGCTATATATCATCCGCAGCCGCGTCCCAGAACCGGCGCAGGCTCGCGATCCGGCGCTCGGGTGGGTTGCCGGCAATTATGGCGGCCGTAACCGCACCAATCGAGGAGCCGCAAACCCAATCGGGGGTGTAGGCCGTGTCCTTCCTCGTGGAACGTGGCGTAGGCCCCAGCATGATTCGCGCCCAGTGCAACATGCCCGAAAACACAAGCGCGATCCTACGGCTGGCTTCGACCCGCTCCATCGCACTCACCATTGCTACCAACCTTTCGGCTGGTCAACGCCGGATCGATCCCGGAGATGATCTCCAACCGTCACACGATATTAGCAAATGATAACGCGTCCGCCCTGGCTACTGTTGTGCTGATTGAAACGTGATCGGTCCAACGGAAACCGCGGCCTGCACGCGTAGTAACCAGATGCGTTTCGCTCTCACTGAAGAGAGGACAGGCGAGGAGGGAGAAGGACTGTGTATTATTTCGATAAACGACTGCAATATCCGGTGAAGGTCGAAAGCCCGGACCCGCTGTTTGCCCGCCAGCTCCAGCAAGCGATCGGCGGAGTGGAGGGCGAGATCCGCGTGTGCCTGCAGTATTTTTTCCAGGCCTGGGGCAATCGTAGCCCGACCACCAAGTACCGGGACATGCTGCTCAATACTGCGACCGAAGAGATTGGTCACATCGAGATGCTGGCCGTCGCGGTAGCGATGAACCTTGAGAATGCGCCGCTTACGCTTCAGGAAACGACAGCCCACGCCAGCCCGCTCGTGAACGCAGTGATGGGGAGGCGGCGAACGGCCCCGGCATGCCGTCGAAGGTATGCTGCAGCGCCATCTGCTTTCCACCGGGCTGGCCGCTTTCCCTGCCAACTCAGACGGGCTTCCGTTTGATTGCTCGCATGTTTATGCCAGCGGCAATCTGGTGGCAGACATGTACGCCAACGTCGCCGCGGAAGCGACCGGGCGCACCCTGGCCGTCCGGCTGTATAATGCAGCGCATGATGCAGGCATGAAGGACATGCTGAGCTTCCTGATCGCGCGCGACACCATGCACCAGCAGCAATGGTTGGCAGTTGTCGAGGAGCTTGGCGGACCTGCCGCCCTACCGATCCCAAATAGCTTTCCCCAGGAGCAGGAAAGGCAAGAATACAGCTACGTGTTCCTGGGGAGCGCGGCGAACGGGGAACCGCCCCCGGACGGGCGCTGGACGCAAGGCAACTCGCTGGACGGTAAGGGCCAGTTCAGCATGCGGCAGAACCAGCCGCTCGGACAGGAGCCGGTCCTCGGTCCGGCGCGAGATGCGAGCGGGGCACAAGCGGAGCAGATTGGATCCACCAGAGGGTAGCAGGGGCGATTCATTTGGCCTCCGCCAGAGCGTCATTTGAGTGCGGCTGGATAGGGTCAGTTACGAAACGCTGCTGCCTCAAGCGAAACTCATGTTAAATTCAGCACGACAAGCAGGGGAATGGTGGAATGGCGCCGCCATTTACCAAATCCTCCCGCTCTCTTTTCAAGACACCATTGGGGATGGTGAAGGCGATCTACCGGAGATCATTGCCAGATTGGAATACCTCGATTGGCTCGGCGTCGACGCCGTCTGGTTATCTCCGGTTTATCGCTCGCCGATGTGCGATGCAGGTTACGATGTTGCAGAGTTCACCGACATCGATCCGCGATTTGGCACGGTCACGGATCTCAAACGGCTGATCTCCGAACTGCACGAGCGCAAGCAGAAAATTATTCTCGATATCGCTCCGAACCATACTTCGGATCGCCATCCCTGGTTCACCGAAAGCCGAGCCAGTCAGATGAGTGCCAAGCGAGACTGGTATATATGGGCGGCTGCTGCCCAGACGGCGGGCCCCCGAATAACTGGCTGAGCCGGTTGGTGGTAGCGCATTGGCAAAAGAGATGATACGACCGGCTAGTACTACCTGCATTCGTTCCTTGCCGAACAGCCCGATCTCAACTGGCGCAATCCCAACGTGCGCGCGGCGTTTGCCGATATCCTCCGGTTCTGGCTACGGCGCGGGGTCGACGGGTTCCGACTCGATGCATCCGGGGTTCTGATCAAGGATGCGCTGCTCCGGGATGACCCTCCCAATCCTGAGGCTGACGAGAATACCCCTCCGGCAAACCGGTTGCGCCGAGTTTACACCGATATCCGCCCGGGAGTTTTCGACTGCATCGCGGAACTTCGCAACGCGACCGATGAATTTCCTGGCTGCTTCCTCGCCGGCGAAGCTGACACGGCAGTTGGCCGCATCGCAAGATTTTACGGCTCGCGGCAAAGCCGGGATTACACGCATCCATCAATTTCGCGCTGCTCAATGCTTCCTGGGATGCACTCGGTAGGCGCTGCAATCGACCAATACTTGGAGGCCCTGCCGGAGCATGCTACGCCGAACTGGGCAATAGGCGGGCATGACAAGAAGCGGATCGTTGATCGCACTGGTCCCGCACAGGCACGAGTCGCCGCCATGCTGCTCATGTCATTGCCTGGCACGCTGTTTTTTTGCTGGTGACGAAATCGGGATGGCTTGCGTGGAAATTCCGGCAAAACATTGTGCGCGATCCGTTCGAAAAGTTACTACCTGGGTTCGGTATGAACAGGGACCCTGAGCGCGCCCCAATGCGATGGGACGCAAGCCGGAAGGCGGGCTTCACCACCGGTGAGCCCTGGCTTCCGATTGGCGACGATGTTGCGCGTTGCAATATCCGGTCCCAGCGGAAGGACCCGCGCTCAATGCTCAATCTGTATCGCCGGCTGATCAACTTGCGCCGCGAGACGCCGGCACTCCGTTTTGGTTCATTTGAGCCTATGCGAGAGCAAGGAGAAGTGTTGCTGTTCGCCAGACGCCTCGCCGGGCAAAAAGTGATCGCGATAAAGAACCTTAGCCCCGGCCCGCAAATAGTATCTCTGACGAACGAAGCTCGGATAATGCTGTCAACAGCGCTGGATCGGCAAGAACAGTTGATCGGGCCAACAGTATGGCTGCGCCCTGATGAGGGTCTCCTGGTTCAGGTAAGTTAAGTTAGTGGCCAGGATGGACGGTCATTCGGATCTGGGGGGACAGATCGGAGTTGGCGCGAGCGGTTGAGATGTGCTTGGCGCTGACTGCGATATCCTTTAAGGGAGGCCCAGACAACTTGCGCGCCGGCGTGGGTCTGCCCTGGCTTCGTGCGCACACCTCTTGTCAGAGTCTTGCAATTTTGGAGACAGTAATGCGCATGCCTCTTCTTTCGGACGCGGAACTGAGCCCCGAGCAGCGGCTGCTCTACGAGGATATGCGTCAGGGGATTGACGCGAATTTCAAGGGCTTCGTCGCGATCAACGAAAGCGGCCAGCTGATTGGACCCTGGAATCCGTGGCTTCGTTTCCCAAAATTCGGCGGCCCCGTTTGGCAGCTGGTCAAAGCCCTATCAACATCGCCAACACTGCCGAGACCGGTTCGCGAGATAGCGATCCTCGTGACCGGCGCAAAATTCCGTGCCGCCTACGAGATATATGCCCACGTTTTGGTGGCGGAGCTGCGCGGCCTGCCGGACGATAAAATCGCAACCATTGTTGCCGGCCAGCGCCCGGCCGACCTCACGCGCGAGGAGGCGATTGCTTACGATGTCGCCTCCGCCCTGGTTTCCGGCGGGGTTCTGCCAGAGCTGACGTATCGTCAGGCGATCGTCGCATTTGGCGAGCAAGGAACAGCAGAATTCATCAACCTCGTCGGGCTGTATTGCATGGTCTCGGTTACGTTAAACGGGTTCGATGTTCCCGTTCCAGAGGCAAGCCGTTAGGCCGGCGTACGCAGCTAAAACACGACGTGCCCCCGTCACCCGGCAACGCTCTCGGTTTTAAAAAGGCCGGGTAGGGTTCACGATGGCATGGGCCCGCTTGTGCGCGTAAAACTGGTTCTGCTTACCGAACAGGGTGCCGCCGCCTACCGCAAAGCGATGGCTCGGCAGCAACCCTGGGCGATGACCTTGCCTGCGAGCTCAGGCCCGAGCCGATCAAGGCCAGAACAAGCCTTCTCCGCAGGCTCCGGCATTGGCTCGAAGACGGTACCGGCTAGAATGCGGCAAAAGCCAAGCCTCCCCAAGTTAAAGGAGTCAAACATGGTAAAATTGGTTGAGATGGACGACGCAGTGACCATCCGTGATCAGCTGGAGGACAGGGGTGCCGGCCCTGTCATCCTCATCAACAAGTTCACCGTTCCGGCCGCGGACGCAGAAGCCATGGTACGCGCCTGGACCGACGATGCCGAATGGATGAAGCGCCAGCCCGGGTTCATCTCGACGCAGCTCCATCGTGGCATCCGGGGCAGCAGCCTGTTCCTGAATTATGCGGTTTGGGAATCGACGGAGCACTTCAAGGCGGCATTCAGCAATCCCGAGTTCCAGGCCAGATTGGGGCGCTATCCGGCGAGCGCCGTCGCCTCTCCACACCTGTTCCGCAAGGTTGCAGTCCCGGGTCTCTGCGTCGCGTGAGGGGTCGCGGCCGGCGACTCTCCTCTCTCAGCGGCGTCGACCGGCCCTCTCTGGACCGGCCTGAGCTGGTGTGGCGGAGATCGCCGACCGAGCTACTGGCACGCGTTATTCTTCGGATGGGACCGGGCCATGTGCGAGCTGATCGGACGGGCAATCTCTCCGGGCCGCCCAGGCACGGCCTCACATCCGCAAGTTCACTTTGGCGGATGCCGAAAATGAAGCAGCTCCCGGGAGGGCCTTGCCTGGTTTCGTTCTGATCCAAACCGATTTGCTCACCTTGGGTGGCCACACGCACCGAAAGTAAGACCGTTGTGGGTCCCAAAGAGATCGATCAACACCAGTTCCTGGTAGCAAGAACTTTGTTCGATCTCGCAGACCGACTTCTGTGGGGCAAGCAGATGGCGTGACGCTTGTTCGGTCGCAGACACGCAAGCTGCGATCAATTTCCACACTCTTGCCGTCGAATCGTTCCGATGCCGTCCCTAATTGCGGCCTTGCAAGAATCGGATGGGGCAGTTATCGCGCTTACGCTTTTCAGATGCGTCATTCGCACCGTCATCTGACCCGGCCCGTTGCAATGCTAAGCCGGCCCGGCCGGAAGCTGGCTTCGTTGCCTTGTCTTGAACCCCTGTGGGCGGCCGCCACATTGCCAAGTTTGCATAGCTGGGGCGTCGAGCTGGTGAGAGCATCTTCAAGGATGAGAACGGGACTTGCCTTATCGGTCGTATCCGGCTTGCTCGGTTTTGCGGGCATGGCTGCGCTGCTCGCCCAACATGGCGTTCCCGCCATCTTCGGCCTGATCTCCAGCATCGGCTGGGGCCTCGGGGTGATTGTGCTGGTGCGGGTCTTCACTCTGGTCGCCGCCGGCCTCGGCTGGGCATGGCTCGTAATCCCTTTCGCAAGGGTCGAACGAGCCGTCTTCCCGCTGCTTCGCTGGGTCCGCGAGTCGATCAACGTACTCCTTCCCGTAGCGCAGGTCGGGGGGGACCTGATGGGCGGCCGTCTGTTGACCTTTTGGAACGTACCGACCGGTTTGGCGGGTGCAAGCATCTTAGTGGACCTGCTGATTCAACTCGGCACACAGTTGCTGTTCGCCCTGCTTGGGCTTGGTGTTCTAGCGCTGGCCGGGGGTGATCACCGATTGGTTGAATACGTTGGCGGCGGGTTGGGGGTGTCGGCTTTCGGGCTGTTGGGCTTCTACTTCGCCCAGCGCTCTCGTTTTTTGGGGATTGTCGAGGATGCGCTGATTGAGCGCGCGAATCGCTGGCGTGTTGCACCGATTACCGAGGGGCGACGATTGCATGACAGTTTGCGGGCAATCCACGGACGCAGCGGCGCGCTGCTCGCCTCATTCGCCCTGCATCAAGTGGCGTGGTTCTTGGGGGTGGCGGAGATCTGGATCGCGCTGGCCTGCATGGGACTGAACCCCAGTTTGGGCGAGTGCGTGGTGCTGGAGAGCCTGGGACAGGCGGTGCGTAGTGCCGCGTTTGCGGTCCCCGGCGCATTGGGCGTTCAGGAGGGCGGATTTATGTTATTGGGCGGGCTTTACGGCCTCGGGCCCGACGCATCTCTCGCCCTCTCGCTCGTCAAGCGCCTGCCCGACCTAGCGTTGGGAATTCCCGGCCTACTCGCCTGGCATCTGCTGGAGGTACGTCATCTGCTCGCGGGCCGGCTCCGTCGCACCCGAACTGCCCCAGAAACCCGGCCCATGCGGTGAGAGATCAGAATCTAACGCCCAGCCCGAGCACCGGTCCATACAAAGTGATATCGATCGCGCGCCGGAATAGGTCGCGCCCATTGCCCCGGCCGCGCGAGCTCAGCGCGCGGAAGCCGCCCGCGGCGTCGAGCCAGTTCGTAATGGAGTAGTAGACGAGCGCGGACGCCCCCCAGCCCCAGACCCCGCCGTCTACGCCAAACCCCTCGGCATTCGCCCCGAGCTCGAGCCGCCAGTCCTTCCCTGGGTAGAAGTCCGCGCGAAAGCCAACCCAAGGCTGGGGAAAGCCGTGGCTAACATCGACGCCGGAGAACGGGGTTTCCTCAATCTTGGCCGATAGGCTCCAGGTAAGAACGGAGAAGCCGACGCGAGCGTCGAGGGTTATTGGGACCCCACCAAGAGCGCCGGAATAGACTTGATAGCCAAACCCGGGCGCGACCCGGACCAGGCTGAGTGAGTCCTTCAACGTGCCAGCCGGACCCAACGGATTTGGCTGGAAGGTGCTTTTATGGAAGGCATCGATCCACTGGAAGTCGGCCTCCGTGAACCAAGGGCCGTATCGCAGGAGCCCGAACGCGACGATGGCGCCATGGAGCGAGTGGGCCAAATCGGCGGGGCTGGGCGGCCCGCTGCTGAAACTAACATCCGTGCCAAAGGAGCTACCTTGCCCGATACTCGCCGTTCCCTTGCTAGCCGGCAACCAAAGGTATGGCGTCATTTCGAGGTATACGCGGTAGCCGCCATTCTCCGTATATCCGTCCCGCGGCGAGTACTGTGCCCTGGCCGGGTTGGCTGATAGCGCGAACCCCGCACAAACGGCGACCGCGATGGCTCGCGAGGCGGCGCCGCCACCTAACGGGATCATAGGGCGGTATCTGCGATGGTCCATTCAGCGACGCTCACCCGGACTGAGCACAAAGGAGCACCCAGAGTGTGTTTCGGCCGCGCAGCGTGGGCATGCCGATTTTGCCATCCCACTACAGCCTCTCAACCAAACCAAGGTCTTAACGAAACCTCATCGCAAAGCCCACAGCCTTCATCTCACATTAAGCTTGACTTTAGCTAGTCCCTAGCGAGATTCGCGTCACCAAAAAATTCTCACGGCCCTTAAGGGTGTTCGCTTAGTCTCGATTTGGCGTCTCGGCGCCCGAGGTCCTGAGATGTTCGCGGCTGCAACCTATACGGCTTCAGATCCTGACGTCTACGCCGCGTCAATTCGCGCTGTGAAGGTGGACGTCGTCGCAGTGTCTGCTGGTGACTTTCAAGCGAGCGTTACGCGAATTGATCTGGGGCGGCTGTGGATGCAGCGTGGGCAGGAAAACCTATCGCGCCTATTCCGGTCAACATCGGCTGAGGACCGGTTCATTGTGTCCTATCTCCGACCGACAAGCGCTCCCGCGACGCGGCTAGGGATTGATTTCGAGCCGGGTAAGGACATCGCCGTATGTAGCCCGGGTCAGACGGTCTCGTGGCGCTCCTTTGGATCCTGTCAGTGGGAAGCTATCTCGCTGACAATTGAAGATTTCGCGCGGTTCTCTCACACCTTGATCGGTCGAGATCTGACCCCGCCGCAGTTTCAGCGCGTGCTGACCTTGGCACCAGCCCGCATGTCGCGGCTGCACCGGTTACGCGAAGCAACTTTCCATTTCTCTGAAACGGCGCCCGAAGTGATCATTCACCCGGAGGTGATTCGCCGCCTCGAGCAGGGATTGATTCAGGCTCTCATGGCTTGCTTTGCCGATCGGCCCGAAAGTGAATCCCGTCCATCCTGGCGCCGCGCTCAACTACTGGCCAAGTTCGAAGCGGTGCTGGAGGAAAATCCCGGCCGGGCTCTCTATTTGCCGGAAATCTGCGAGGCGATCGGCGTACCTGGGCGAACGCTGCGGCTCTGCTGCGCCGAGAGCTTGGGAATGAGCCCCAAGCGATACCTCGATCTGCGACGCATGCATTTAGCGCGACAAGCCCTTCTTATCGCCGCGCCAGAGGCTGATAATGTAACGGAAATCGCGACGCGCTTCGGTTTCTTCGAGCTTGGGCGGTTCGCGGTGGCATACCGGGTGCTCTTTGGGGAACCTCCTTCAACCACCTTGCACCGCAACAGCGATTTTCGTCCGATATCGTCGCACCCTGCCAAAGTTGCATAGTCAACGGTCCCGGCGAGGAGTAATTTCAAGTCCTATGAGCAGCCAAAGGCGGCAGGTTCGTCGTCCTCGAGGTAATCATGTTCGGCGTCTTCGTCCGTCGCTGCCTGCTTTGGCTCGCCATCCTCATCGCGGCCTCGTTCCCAAGGTTGGCGCGAGCCGCAGCCGTCCAGCGCTCTAACTTCCGCGGGCCACTCGTTCAAGCGGTGCACAGGCTCTCGCATGAGCTTACGGGCAGAAACGGCTGCTTTCTGTTCGGGCGAGGATTGCATTCGCTCGCTCGAGCAAGGTGCCGCGGAGTCTGAGGCTGGGCTTAAGTACTCCTTGCCAAATCTGCAACGGGGCGCCGCCGACGAGCGCCAAGGTGGTAAGGACCCGCTCGGCGGCTGCCCAGCGCCCAGACGGCTGTGGACTTCTTTAAATCGCAAGGCGTGAACCCGAACCTGCTGTCTGCGGAGGGCATGGGTGACGCCAACCCAGTTGCCCCCAATGACACGCCTGAGGGTAAAGCCAAGAATCGGAGGATCGAGATTTTGCGTACGACAACCAATGTCAAGCGGGCGCTCGAGAGAGCCATGGCTGAGCACGACTGGACGGATGCCGGCCAGGGCTGGCAGGGCAAGGAGACAAGCCTGCGGCTGATGGGCTGGAGCCGGCAGCGGCGGGTCATCTTGCTGCGCCGCAAGCTCAATCGTCCGCTGGCGGTTGTCGACCGCTCGCATCCCGAATTGCCGCTGCTCAGCTTTGCCGAGGTTGGGGACAAGCGCGAGGTTTGGGAATATGCGGCTTTGGTTACCTCGCTGGACAGCGAAATTTTAACTTTGGGCCAGCTCTATCGTGATCGCGCGGATTGCGACAATGCCTTTGATGAATTGAAGAACCACTGGGGCTGGGGCGGTTTCACGACGCAGGACCTGAAGCGCTGCCGGTTGCTCGCCCGCAGTGTTGCTCTCATTTACAACTGGTGGAGCTTTTGTGCGCCTGGCCGATCCGGAGCATCATCGCGAGGCGATCACCAGCCGGCCA
>JAFAHH010000979.1 GCA_019237355.1 Acetobacteraceae bacterium
TTGACGGCCTGCTTGCAGCCTATTTGAGTCTTCCAGAAAGGCTACGCGCCCGCATCCCATTGGTAGTCTCGGGCGGAAGCGGCTGGGGCAAGATCTTAACTAGTCAGCTCGCTGAGCGGGCCCGCGCTTCGGGGGAGCTTCGACTGCTCGGGCATGTGGAAGACGAGGCCCTCGCTGCCCTTTATAGTCGCTGCACGGCCTTCGCCTTCCCCAGCTTTTACGAGGGCTTCGGCCTTCCAGTCATTGAGGCCATGGCATGCGGCGCACCCGTAATTGCTGCTGGAACCACCGCAGTCGGCGAGACCGCAGGCGATGCTGCCCTGCTGATCGACCCGGCCGAACCTGCTGCAATCGAGGAGGCACTGCGGCGGGTGATCGAGGATGATGCTGCGGCAAACGCGCTGAGAGAGCGCGGGCTGGCCCGCGCGGCCCAGTTTACCTGGGATGCGACGTTCGACCGGGTTGTCGGGGCCTGGCGGCAGGCGCTGGTGGAGAACGGCCTATGACGCGACGTGGCCCGTTAACGGCACGTTAGCCGGGTAGCATTACAAGCGCGATCGATATCGAGCAACCAGCCCACTTACCGGTCCCGTCATCATGGCCTCTGCCCTGCGTCCGCTAGCGCGCGATGACCTCAGGTTGAAGCCATCATGCTCGAGCCACCGCGCCCTAGAGCGGGATGATTTCAGGTCATCCCGGTCTCGGTGCTTGGTTTTCGGGGCGGGATTCAAGCTTTCCGACGATCGGGACCCTAATCCCGGACCTCCATTCTGGGGCGTAAAATCGGGCCCGCTGCTCGCCAATGGGGAACCCGAGTCCGCCTCAAGCCATGGCGCCCTAAAGGCGTTGGGCAAAAACCGGGACCTGGTCGTCTTCGCCCTATTTGCTGCAGCGTTATGCGGGCTCGCAATTTTACGCGGCCCGGATGCAAGCTGGGACCTTCGCAATTATCATATTTACAATGCGTATGCCGTGCTGAACCATCGGTTCGGTTACGACCTGTTCCCCGCGCAACTGCAAACCTTCCATGCCCCCATTCTGGACGTGCTGTATGAGAGCGCACGCATAGCCTTCAATGCGCACCCGAAGGCCCTGAGCGCCCTGCTCGCTTTGCCCCACGCCGTCGCAGCGTTTCTCGCCTATCGGATTACTTTGCTATTTGTCCCGTCCTCGCTGCCCGCA
The DNA here is from genome assembly GCA_019237355.1 of Acetobacteraceae bacterium. GTDB lineage: Bacteria > Pseudomonadota > Alphaproteobacteria > Acetobacterales > Acetobacteraceae > JAFAHH01. The sequence goes on from JAFAHH010000979.1 coordinate 1,183, forward strand.
CGGGAATTACTGGCGTTTGTAACGGTTGTTATCGGCGCGTCAGGAGCTGCCGGCCTTCCCACTTTGGCCAGCCCAGCAAGCGAAATGGTCCCGGGCTGCTATGCACTGGCAGCGCTGTTGATCGTGCTGAAGGACCTAGGCAGCCGGCACGGGTGGCGGAAAACCATTTCCGCCGGGCTGCTCCTCGGCATCGCTGCGGGTTTCAAGCTCACTGCGGTTCCCTACTGTATCGGCGTGATTGCGGCCTGGACACTCTGCAGCCCACGAACGTTTCCGGAGCGCGTTACCGGAACCCTCATTTTCGTGGGAGCCTTCCTGCTCGGCGCAGCACTGATTGCCGGCCCGTGGTGGTTGGGACTTTATCGTGAGTACGGCAACCCCCTGTTCCCCTATTTCAACGCACTATTTCGCTCGTCACTGCTTCATCCAGTCAACATTTCCGACGGCCGGTTCAGGCCTTCAGGGGTGCTACAGGCGTTACTCTATCCGTTCTTCTGGGCGCTTAACCCTAAGACCTACGTCGCCGAGCTCCCGATTCGGGATGCCCGGTTCGCCCTCGCCTATACCACCGTCGCGGCCTGTGCTTTGCAACAAATCATCGGGTGGCGGTGCGCTAGATTTGCCAGCGAATTGGGGTCACGATCGCCGGACAGCCTGAATCGCGCTCTCAAAACTGAACCCCCCGAGCTTGACAACTTCGATCTGAAGTCATCATGCGCTGAAGCGCGATGGCTCGAGGCGGAATCGCCGGAAAGCCTGCATCGCGCGCTAAATACTGCAACCCTAGAGCTTGACGACTTCGATCTGAAGTCATCATGCTCTAGGACGGCAAATCGGACGGCTCCCTTCTTCATCTGCTTCTTTGCGCTCTCCTTTTGCCTATGGGAGGCAGAGTTCTCGATTTTCCGCTACCTCGCCCCGCTCGAGCTTCTATGCGGGCTTCCCATCTTGCTCGCCCTGATCCCGCTGCGAGCACGGCTTCCACTTATACCATCCAATATGAGTTCGGACTTACTTCGTGATGCCCAGCGAAGCCCGAGCATCCGCGGTTTCCTTTCAATAGCTCCGAATTGGATGGCCGAAACATTGCCGGGTCCAAACCCGGGGGCGGCCAGGACGGACAGGTCCATACGCTTGCCCTTTGGTATTACGTGGAACCGCTCTGGCTGTTTGTTGGCGAGCCGATTCGCCCGCTGGTGGATGTGTGTTGCATCCACTGCAGCGGGATCGGGTCTACGCCGTACCCGCTACGGGCTTCACACGACCCTTGCCGCGCTTTGCTGCGGCCTATCGGCCTGGACTATTGCTCCAGACTGGGGCCATGCGGCCGCCTCGAAATTAGCGGCGGATGTTCATTTTCCCGAGATCGCGGCCGATAGCCTCGTGATCCTGCTTGATCCCGCACCGATGGCTTATGTCGCGGCATTCGCGCCGCCGCAAATCCGATTTGTCGGCGTGAACAACAACTTGGTCCATCCAGGCCGCGGCGAGCCACTCGAGAGTATTGCGCGAATCGCGATTGCGACCCACCCTGGCCCCTTATGGGGCCTGCTCAGCACCGAGCTTGCGCCGGGAGTCTCAGAGGCCACACTCGAATATTATGGCTTGCACCGCGAGGGGAAATGCCAGCCGGTCAGCTCAAACTTGGACAACAACGCCATCCTCGCCTGCCCTTTGCGGCGCGCGCATCCAGATCAGAGCCGGCGGTCCACCCTGATCCCGCTCGCCTGAAAGAGCGACTCTGTCAATGCCCCGACTGAGAAACGGTGCCGCGCATAGGCAAGCGCGTTGGCTGATTGCCGCCTCCAAAGCGCGTCATCCTGAAGCAAATCGCAGACCGCATCGGCAAAGGCTGACGCCTCACTCGCGACCACGGCCGCACGCTCGACGAGCGGCAAGCCTTGTGCACCGACGGGCGTTGAGACCGCAGGAACCCCCTCCCGCAGCGCCTCGACCATTTTGAGTTTGATCCCGGCACCAAATCGTAACGGGACCACCGCAACACGAGCCTTCGCATAGAGGCCGCGCAATTCGGCTTCTGGCACATTAGGCGCGAGGGAGATCCACTCCGATTGCAAAGCTTTTATGCGGCCGGTGGGATGCGAGCCTGCAATCCAGAGATGGGCGGAAGGCACGCGCCTGCGGACCAAGGGCAACACCTCCCCTACCAGCCAAAGCACCGCATCTTCGTTTGGCGGATGGGCGAACCCGCCCACCATGATCATCCCCGCATCCGGCGGCGGTTCTCGCTCCGGCGCGAAGACATCGAAGCAATAGGGCACGACCGAGCGGGAAAGCACATCCGGCTCCAGCCGCAGCACTTCAGCAGCCTCATCGTCCGAGGGGTGCAAGACCACGTCGGCGCGGCGCCAGAGCGCGCGTTCCGTCACCTGCATCCGGTCTGCCTCCGCCTGCATTGCCGGATCGCCCTTGACCGCAGCCTGAGCTTGTAAGCGCGCAAAATGAAGATCGTGACCGTAGTAGATCACCTTCGCTGCGCTATGCTGGCGCACGGCATCGATGTAGCCGGCCGCAACTGTTGGCCGGCTCAGCATGACATAATCCAGGGCCGCCCCTTCCTCGGCGATCCATTCCGAAAAGCGTGGCGTGAGGGGTCCGTAGAACACCTCGACGCCAAGTTCCTGCAGCGCCTCCGTATAACCCGGAGTTTGATTGAGATTGTCTGGCCAGAACTTAACGACCAGCCCAGCCTCCAGGAGCGCGCGGACGAAACAATACATCGTGCGCGAGCCAGCATCTCGGTCTGGTTCGGGAACGAGGTGATCGACGATCAACAAAACTGGCCGGGTCTTTGCGCGATCCCGCGCCCGCAGAACGCTGCCGCCGGGCGCGACGTGATCCCGCGCCAAAACTTTCCCCCAGCGCTCGTTGAAAATCGTCTGATTAGTAATCTGGTGGGCTTTCACCCCGCTGGTTACATCAGTCCCGTGCGAGACGCCTTCGAAGTGAATGACCTGCGACGCCGGCTGATACAGCACCTTCAATCCTTGTTCACGCAACCGGAATGCCAGATCGGAGTCTTCGAAATAGGCCGGAGCGTAGCGCTCATCGAAGCCACCCAGCTCGTTGAAGACCTGTCGTCGCACCAGCAGCGACGCACCCGAGCAGTAATCCGCCTCGCGCACGTAATTGAACCAGGGCTTCTCAGGATCGTCTCCCCGGCCATAGTTCCATCCAGAGCCATCAGACCAAATAATTCCGCCGGCTTCCTGCAATGTCCCATCGGGATAGAGAAGCTTCGATCCCACCGCTCCCGTATCAGGACGGTTGCGCATGAGCGCTAACATGGAATCCAGCCAGCCCGGCTGCACTTGCGTATCGTTATTTAGGAACAGCAGTAACTCGCCGCGAGCGCTCTTTGCCGCGCGGTTGCAGTTGCGCAGAAAACCCATGTTCTCTTTCTCAAGGCGCAACACCAGCCCGGGGATGGATTTAAGCTGGGCAAGGTTTGGGTCAGCTGATGCGTCATCCGCCACGATTACCTCGGTTCGGGCCTTCGGCGGATAGGCGGCGATCGCCCCCAGGCACCGCAGCGTGTGATCGACCTTACCATAGGTCGGGATGACGACGGACACTTCGGGCTGCTCATGCCGCGGGACGCGGAAATTGGCCGGCACGAAGGCCTGAACCATCAGCGGCTGGCGATCGAGCTGCGGAGCCGGATCAATGATCCCGGCCGGCTGCACCCGTCCCCTAGTAACACGGGCGGCCCGGCCGGCGAGGCGAACGGCCCGGCGCACATGGCCAAAGACTCGCGGATTGCGATCGGCAAACCGCCGCACCGGCTCGATACTCCGCCAAACCGTGCTCGACTCGATTCGCTCGAGCTTCCCCGCCAGCTCGCGAACCTGCCCCCGCAATTCCGATTCCCGCCGGCGGGCCGATGCTTGCTCCTGCCCCAACACACCACGCAGAATCTCAGCCTCCCGCCTCGTATCTTCGCGCAATGACTCTAAAGCCCCACGGGCACGATAAAGGGCTTCTCGCAATGCTTCGATTTCGCGCGAAGCTGGGTCAGTTTCTAGCGCAAGGCGGTTCGCCGTGCCAACCACTTCAGTGTTCCGGCACCGCGGCGGTTTCAGCTTGAGGGCGTACTCAATCTCCAGCGCCCGGCAAATCTCACTGAATGCATCGTCGGAGCCGAGCCCTTGCTCTCCTTCCCATGTTTTCAAGCGATCGACGAGGTCGTAGATAGTTCGCAACAACGCAACCGCGGCCGTGTAGCCAGTTCCCTCTCCGCCAGACCGCCCCATCCAGTGATCCAGTCGCGCATGGGCGAATTCAGCAAGGCTTTGGCATTCATCCGCCACGCGGTCGCGATCTGGTTGCGAGGTATAGCGGTTGGTTTTATCCAGCCATTGCGCCACATCTCGATGCGAGAGATGGTGCAAACAGACGCGCGACTCTATTGGTACCAGGAAGACCCGCTCGGATCGAAAGCTCACTCCGTCATGAACAGTGGGAGTAAAGGCAATGGCATCCCGCCGAAAAAAGCGCGGCTGATGTTCGGGCCAATAGTAGGCGCGCTCATCGTGCACACCCAAAATGTAATGGCGGGAAGGAAGCAAATAAATATCCGCGCGCGGGGCCTCAAGCTCGTGCTCAATGAACCGGGCCGCCTCAACGCTTAGGCATTCATCATCGTCTAAGTAAAGAATCCAGTCGTGCGTGCACTCCGAAACTGCATAAGCGCGACTCTCCTCCACCGTCGGCGACCATGGGACCGAAATGATCCGGTCAGCCAATCCCGCCGCGATCGAAGTAGCGCCATCACTCGATGATTTATCGACGACAAGGACTTCATCGGCGAAAGAAAGCGCGCGCAAACATGTTCCAATAATCTCCGCACGGTTGTAAGAAAGTACAACCGCAGTTAGCTTGGCCCGATCCATGGTCAATTTGTTTCTCAAATAGCGAGTTGGCTAGAACGAAATCAGTTAGGCACTACTACCGGTGTTGGCATCTCGATGCCGATCTCCAAGGTAGATACGGGGCTGCCGCGATCCAGCTTGATCTGTACTTTCTCGCGCTCGACCGTCACGTGCTTCGCTATCACTGTCAGGATCTCTTCCTGCAACACTGCGACGAGGTCCGATTTGCCCGCAATGGCGCGCTCGTGCGCGAGCAGGATTTGCAGCCGTTCCCGGGCGACCGGGGCGGAGCTGCGCTTTTGCAAAAAGCTGAACAGAGTCATGCGACCGCAACCCTCCGGCCGAACAGCTTACCCATAAACCCGCGTCGCTCGTGGGGCACGGTGACGGCAATGGTCTGACCTTGCAGCCGCTTCACCGCATCGAAATAGGCCCGTGCCGGGGCGCTGTTCGGATTGCTCAGGGTGATGGGTGAACCCAGGTTCGAGGCGCGCAGCACTTCCTGGCTTTCCGGGATAATGCCGAGTAGCGGGATCGACAAAATCTCGAGCACGTCCTCTGTTTTGAGCATCTCGCCGCGTAGTGCACGGGCCGGGTCGAAACGCGAGATAAGTAAATGCTTCTCGACTCGCTCCCCCTTCTCGGCGCGCGCAGTTTTGGAGTCGAGCAGCCCGATAATCCGGTCTGAGTCGCGCACCGAGGACACTTCAGGATTGGTGACGATCACCGCGACATCCGCGTGGTACATCGCAAGCGTAGCGCCCCGTTCGATCCCTGCGGGGCTATCGCAGACGACCCAGTCGAACTTCTCGCGCAGCTCCTCCATCACCCGGGCGACACCTTCGGCAGTGAGCGCTTCTTTGTCGCGGGTTTGCGACGCAGGCAGCAACGATAAGGTATCGATCCGCCGGTCCCGGATCAGGGCCTGGGCGAGCTTTGCCTCCCCCTGGATCACATTGATCAGGTCGAACACCACCCGGCGCTCGGCACCCATAATCAAGTCCAGGTTGCGCAGACCAACGTCGAAATCGACCACGGCCACATTTTCTCCGCCCTGCGCGAGCGCCGCGCCGATGGCGGCCGTCGAGGTGGTCTTCCCAACGCCGCCTTTTCCAGATGTCACGACCAAGACCTTGGCCATTTTGCTCGGTCCCCTCTCTTGCTTCAGTCCAGCGCCGCCATCATCATCGCCTCGCCTTGCAGCCAGGCCTGTACAGCCCGGCCCCGGAGCGCCGGGTCCATATCGTCGGCTGTTTTGTACAGCCCATCGATGGAGATCAGCTCCGCCTCGAGCCGGCGACAGAAAATTCGCGCCCTTGTGTTTCCCCCAAGACCGGCGACTACCCGGCCACGCAATGCACCATATACGTGAACAGATCCGCTGGCTACAACCTCTGCGCCAGAGGCGACTGCGCCCACAATCGTTAGGTCGCCCTTCGGGAAGACCACACTCTGGCCCGAGCGAACCGGGTGATCGATCAACAGCGAGGTCTCGCCGGGCACGATGGCTGGCGTTTCCGACTCGGGATCCTCGCGCGTCTCAAGAACCCCGGTAAGCCGCCCGCCTACCAGCGGCTGAGCCCAAACCGGGGCACCCGGCCACGGCGACTCGTCCACCCCCTCAACGCCCACGATCCGCACATTCCGGCGCTGCAGGCCTTCGCACAGCGCCGGGATTGCCGGATCTCCGCGAGTAAGCGCCGACAAATCCAGCACGACGGGGCGCCCCATAAAAAAAGACGGGGAGCACGCGATCTGCGCATCCAATCCAGCAACCCAATCCGCGACGGGTGACTCCGGCCGCAGCACCAGGGCCATGAACGAACGGCCACGGACTCGGACGACAGAGCGAGGGCGAGTGATGTTTGTCACGTTTCCGGCGTACCGGGGCGAAGCCGGATCGTCAACGCCAATTTGGGCCAATTTGCCAAAATCCTGCCGTTAACTTGGGTGAATGACCCCTATATGTAGATTCATGCGTAGTCCTCGAGCATCGTTAGATCCGTCTCTCTGTCGGCCAAGAACGGGTTGAGCGCGAGCGACAACAGGACCGAAACCAGGATATTCGCGACCAGGGATGACAGAGCGATGAAGCACGGAACCTGGAGTCCGAAGAAGCTGATCGGGTAGATCGCCACCTTGAAGCTCGAGGTCCAGGCCATGTAGCTGCCGAGCCCGATTCCCACCAACCATCCGATCAGCAAGGCCCAGCCATTCAGGATCCGCGTGTAAAGCCCCAAAATGACTGCCGGCAAAACTTGGATCATCCAGACCCCGCCCAGGAGCTGCAACTGCAGGGCGTAGGGCAGGTCGAGCGCGAAAATGAATACCAACGCCCCCGCCTTGACGATTAACGACACCAGCTTCGCGACCTGGCTCTCCTCCGCTTCGCTACAACCCGGCCGGACGAATTCCTTCCATATGTTTCGGGTAAACAGATTGGCGGTTGCGATAGACATGATCGCCGCCGGAACCAGCGCCCCAATCGCAATCGCCGCGAAGGCCACCCCGATAAACCAGGAGGGAAACGAGGCGAGCATTACTGCTGGGATGGCAAAATTGTTCCCGTACCGCTTGAATCCGCCCGCGAAAGCCGGGTTTTGCTGCACGGCCGCCGCAATCGCCATGTATCCGAGCAGCGCCAAAAGCCCGAGCAGCAACGAGTAAGCCGGTAGGATTGCAGCATTCCGGCGGATGACCTTGGGGCTGCTGGAACTTAAGATCGCAGTGAACGCATGCGGATAGAGAAACAGCGCCAGCGCTGACCCGACGGCGAGTGTGGCGTAAGCGCTGTAAGACCCAAGCGTACCCGGGCCAGGCGGCGCCAGCAGCAATTTGCTTGGTGGAACCGCGGCAAAGATTTTGCCGTAACCACCGAGCTCAATCGGGATCACCACAATGGCCGCGATCACTGTGATATAGATCAGCGTGTCCTTGACAATCGCAATCATCGCCGGCGCCCGCAGCCCGCTGCTGTAGGTAAAGGCCGCCAGGATCACAAAGGCGATGATGAGCGGGAGGTCGCCGCTCAGCCCCGAGGTCTCGATCCCCATCGCCCCGATTACGACCTGCATGCCAACGAGCTGCAGGGCGATATAGGGCATGGTCGCAACCAGCCCGGTGACGGCCACGGCCAATGCCAGCCA
>JAFAHH010000220.1 GCA_019237355.1 Acetobacteraceae bacterium
GGGGCAAAAGCCCAAAGCGGCGGAATAGAGCATGAGCGAGCAGCAGGAGCGCAAGCCGCGGGGGTGGGTGCTGTCATCGCCACCAAGAGGGCAAGCCAAGCCGCCTGGCCCGTGCGCCATGGTGATTTTCGGCGCGGGTGGGGACCTCACCAAGCGGTTATTGGTTCCAGCCCTCTATAATCTCGCATGCGGGAATCTTATTCCGGAGGACTTCGCGGTTACGGGTGTCGATCTCCGGGATCAGGACGCAAGCGAGTGGCGCGAGAGCCTGCTCGATATGCTGCGCAACTTCGTTCGCGATAAGTCGAGCGAGGCGCATATCGAGGAGATCAACAAAGAGGCATGGGAGCGCCTTGCCTCGCGCATGTCCTATGTGCAAGGGGACCTTACCAAACCGGATCTCTATGAGCGCCTGCAGGAACACCTCGACCAGGTGGCCCGCGATCAGCAAACCGGCGGCAATGTTCTGTTTTACCTCGCCATCGCCGACCGGTTCTTCGCAACGGTGATCGACCATCTCGGCAAAGCGAGTCTCGCTTCCGAAGATGCGGGCTGGCGCCGGGTGGTGATAGAGAAGCCATTCGGGCACGATCTACCCTCGGCGCGCGATTTGAACAAGCGCGTGCTCAGCGTACTCAAGGAAGAGCAAGTCTACCGGATTGACCATTTCCTCGGCAAGGAAACGGTTCAGAACATAATGGCCTTCCGGTTCGCCAACGGCTTGTTCGAGCCGATTTGGAACCGGGACCGGATCGATCACGTGCAGATCACGGTGGCCGAAACCGTGGGTATCGAGCGCCGCGGCAAGTTCTATGAGAAAACCGGTGCGCTGCGGGATATGGTGCCGAACCACGTCTTTCAGCTCGTGGCGATGGTCGCAATGGACCCGCCGGCCGGGTTTGATGCCGACGCTATTCATCGCAAGAAGGCCGATCTGTTCTGCGGCATGGAAAGCATCCAACCGGAGGACGCGGTCCGCGGCCAATACGGCCCAGGCGTGGTGCTCGGGGAGCACGTGCGCGGCTACCGCGAGGAGCCGGATGTTGCCGCCGACTCAAACATCGAGACCTATGTCGCTTTGCGGCTGCATATCGATAATTGGCGCTGGGCCGGCGTTCCGATCTACCTGCGAACCGGCAAGCATATGGCGCGCCGGAGCACCGAAATTGCGATCCGCTTTAAGCAGGCGCCTTTCGCGCCGTTCGAAGCGACGCCGATGGAGCAGCTCCCGCCGAATTGGTTGGTGCTCCGGATCCAGCCGGAAGAGGGCATTTCGCTGCAATTCGAGGTGAAGCGGCCAGGCCCGGTCGTGGAGCTTGCCCCGGTGCTGATGGATTTCCGCTACCGCGACTGGTTCCCGCCGGAGCCCAACGTCGGCTACGAAACCTTGATCTATGACTGCATCATCGGCGATCAGACCTTGTTCCAGCGCGCGGACCAGGTCGAGGCGGCCTGGCGGATCGTGCAGCCAGTGCTGGACGCGTGGGGAAGCCAAATCGCAGCCGATTTCCCTAACTACGAATCCGGCTCGGATGGCCCCGCGGCAGCCGATGCGCTGATCGCGCGCGACGGAGGGCGGTCCTGGAGACCGGTCACGCCTCCCCGGCAGGAGGCTGAGAAATGAGAAAGATCGCGCTGCTGCTCTCGGATGTCGATGGAACGCTCGTTACCAACGACAAGGTGCTGACCGAGGGTGCGCAAGCCGCCGCACGGGAAATGCGCCGGGCCGGGATCAGATTGGCGGTCACGAGCGGCCGGCCACCCAAAGGCATGCGGATGCTGATCGAGCCGCTGCACCTGGACGGGATGATCGCCGGATTCAATGGCGGCGTCTATGTCCATCCCGATCTCTCCGTCGTGGAAACAAGGCTGCTCAACCCAGAGGCGGCGCGATCCGCGCTACAGATCATCCTCGATGACGGGCTCGATGCCTGGGTCTACACCGAGCTCGATTGGCTTGTCCGCGACCCCAACGGCTCGCATGTTGCGCGCGAAGCCTGGACGGTAAAGTT
>JAFAHH010000985.1 GCA_019237355.1 Acetobacteraceae bacterium
GTACTCCCCCGATCTCAACCCACTCGAGCAGGTGCTTGCCAAATTCAAACATCTGCTACGCAAGGCTGCCGCGCGGACGCGCGAAGCAGTGTGCGCTGCTGCCGGCAAGATCATGGATACCTACACTCCTGAGGAGTGCGCCAATTACTTCAGGAACTGCGGATATGAGCAAACCTAGAGTCATCCCGCTCTGGCACTCGCGTCTACTTTAGAGCGAGCGAGAACGACCCCGCCGCTGCTCCGCCAAGTCCACGGTGTTTTCAAGAAGGCAGGCAATAGTCATGGGGCCCACCCCGCCGGGCACGGGCGTGATCCAGCCAGCGACCTTGGCCGCTCCGTCAAAATCGACATCACCCGCAAGCCGCCCATCAGGCAACCGGTTGATACCCACGTCGATCACGGCGACCCCCGGGGAAAGCCAGTCACCACGGATCAGCCCGGCGCGCCCTACGGCAGCGATTAGAATCTCGGCTCGCTGGCACTCGGCTGGTAGATCCCGTGTATGCGAATGCGCGATCGTAACCGTCGCGTCTGCTGCAAGTAGCAGCGCGCCCGTGGGTTTACCGACGATGGCTGAGCGTCCTACGACCAGCGCGCGTTTGCCGGCAGGATCGATACCACAGGCGCCCAAGAGCTTCATCACCCCCCGGGGTGTGCATGGCGCCACGGTCGGCAACCCATCGGCAAGCCGGCCTACATTCAGGGGATGGAAGCCATCCACGTCTTTGGCCGGGTCGATCGCCTCTAGGATCGTGCGGGCGCGGATCTGACCCGGCAGGGGTAGTTGGACAAGGATTGCGTCGACGGCCGGATCAGCATTCAGCCGGGCAACCTCCCGCAATAGGTCCGCTTCGGGCGTGTTTGGCCCCAGGCGGATCGTCTGCGCCGAAATTCCGGTTTGGGTTGCTGCACGGTCCTTGTTGCGCACGTAGATAGCCGAGGCGGGGTCCTCCCCGACGAGCACGACTGCGAGCCCCGGCTTATAGGGCAGGGCCGAGACGCGCTCGGCCACACGCGCGCGCAACCTTGCTGCGATCGCCCGGCCATCAATTATCGTAGCGCCCATGACGGAGGAGGGCGATTCTTACAGGACAAGCGGGCTCATGTAACCGGTAACAATGGCCCGGTAGATCCGAGCGAGCAGAGGATTAGCAACGAACTGAATTAGCAAGATCAAGATCAGCGGGCTAATGTCGATGCCGCCCAGATTCGGCAGGAATCGCCGGATCGGCCGCAAGGCCGGCTCGGTTATCCGGTAAAGAAAATCTCCGATCGTCCAAACCAGGCGATTGCGGGTATCGAGCACGCCGAATGCCGTCAGTGTGCTGAACACCGCGGCCAGAATGACGGCCCACATATAGAGCCATAGGAGATAGCTCAGCAGGTTGAACAGGATGGTAATCAAGGGCGCATCGGCTCCGGAGGGACGCCGGAAGCTACCCGCGGGGACTGGCCTCTGCAAGCCATGCTTGACTTGCTGCCCTGGATGGACCATGTGCCCCGCACCCGGCTAGAGCATAATGGCTTTAATTCGAAGCTATCGTGCTTAAAGTCTCGTCTGCGAGCGCGATTCAGGCTTCCGGCGATTCCCGTCGCGCTCCTAGGGGCTGTAGCTCAGTTGGGAGAGCGCCTCGTTCGCAATGAGGAGGTCAGGGGTTCGATTCCCCTCAGCTCCACCAGTGTTCCACAGTTATCATGCTGAAACCAATAGGTTTCGCGCATCGGTTTTAGTGTCCGCCCCAAAGCCGGTCCAAAACGTAGCGGGGGTAGCACAGCGCAGGCCGGCCCGGCCTGCGAACGTTAGGTACGGGTTGCCGGCGTGTTCTGCCCAGTGCCCGACGCCCGAGCCGAGGAGGCCACGCAGCCAGCGAGTTCACCACCTTTTCCTCTCGCGCTGGCCTTTCCAGGGCCGATTAGCTGTCGGCGTCGCAATTGAACGGCGGCCTTGGGCCACTCAAGGGTTGCGCTGCTTCAGTCTGGAGCATGGCGTGCGCTACGATCTTGCGCTCACGCAGCGCCACTCCGATCACCCCGCCAATAACGGCGATAATTGCCACGCCCGCAAGCAGGGTGCGCCGAGGCCTGCAGCGGCAGGCAAACGGCAGCCAAGTGCAGGTGCTTCATGCAAGCTCGAACAACGCTTTGCAGTTGATATTCTGCGTTGGTAGCGCAGTGGCAAAAGATAGGAACGGACCTCAAACTCGACGACTTCTCAGTATGGCCCGAGCGGTGCGTGCATTGCACGCGTACCAGCGCCGGTATGCCGTAAAAGGGATAATCCACGAGAGATTTAGGACCGATAAAATACGCGGCGAGGCCCAGATTGACTGCACCGAATGCGACATTTTTGAAGCCGCATATGGAGACCATGATGGGAGCGAATATTGGGAATCTTGGCTTTTTGAGAACATCACAGCATGCGATGTAGCTGACCTCGTGGCAACTCATGTGGCAAGCAGCGAGGCGGGAGCTAAAGTGGATTAAGTTATATATCTCGCGTGCTGTGCAATCTGAGACCCAAAGATTCGCGCGCTGCAGCTGAATGGCCGTTGCGAAATCCCAATACGCATCATCTCATACCGAATTCGTTGCGAATACATTTATCAAAGTCATCGGAAAGGATTGGTAAAACATCGCGCTCGGCACAAGCGACGAGGAAATAAGTCGGTGGCCGTCCACCGAATTATCCTTGGGATGAGTTCGATCGAGAGATGATGCGAATAGCACCTGACGGCCTCCCAGAGCGACCGAAACTGTAACGATACATGCTCGACTGAGTGCTTGAAACAATGCGGCTATACTCCGGCTGAAAGCACTATTCGAGCTCGCATCTCCCGCCTGCACCCTCACAGGAACTAGTTACTGGCGTTTACTGGCGGTAAGCGGCAGACAGGCACCGCGCAGATTGATTGTTTGCGCGCGTTCAGCCGTATCTGGAGTCGTTCCATTGAATGCGCCCGCTCCAAAATTTGCTTCTCTCCCCGCCTGGTGTGCGATCAGCGGTATGTCGAGAACCGCGACATACAACGCGCTTGGTCGGGGTGACCTGAAAGCGATTAACGTTGGCGCCAGAACGCTAATGAATGTCGATGCAGGCCTTGCTTGGCTGCGCTCGATGCCGTCGCCGCAGATTCGCTCCCCAGCGGCCGGCGACTAGCGGTTCCGGTTTCGATGAACGTTTTGCGCAGTGCTGGCGCAATGACCCTGAGCGATCTGGCGAATCATCCGCGTTGGGTCGGTTGGAGAATTGAAGCCCGCAACGGGCACACAACAAGAGTCCCCCGGGCGGTGTTGCAGCCTGTTGATGGAAGCCGATGTCGATGGGCTGATCGGCGCAGGTCGTTACGAGTGCAACGGCGAGTGCTGCATCTGGCGCAACGGCTTCCGCGATCGCAACCTGGATACTCGGCTCGGTCAGTTGCAGCTCCGCATCCCGAAACTGCGGCGGTAAAACGA
>JAFAHH010000987.1 GCA_019237355.1 Acetobacteraceae bacterium
TAGGCTTGGCGCTGGGTGGGATTGGGCGATGTCTGGTTCGGACTCGCGCTATTCGGCGCAGCAATCGAGCCGGACGGTCGGTCGGCGGTCGCCTCCATGGAGGCGTCAGTATCGTCGTTCAGATTCTTCTTGAAGGCCTTTATTCCCTTCGCAAAGTCGCCCATGAGCCCGCTCACCTTCCCACCCCCGAAAAGGAGCAGGACGACAAGCAGAACGACCATCCAATGCCAGATGCTGAAGCTACCCATACACGGCTCCTCCCGCCTGCCCGCCGCGCCCGTGGTGGCTAACTGGACCAGTTACAAAGGAAGCGGCGCAAGTCACTTGGCAACCCCACGCAGGAGACGCAAGCCGCTCCGCACGCCGGCGGGCGCCCTGGACAGTTTGCAATCTCCGCGAGATGGCAAAGCTGGGCTGCTACACTCCAACTTACCTGGATCCGGGTGCTCTTCCTCACTCAGTTGGCGCATACGCCTTCGATCAAGTCGGCAAAGAGGCGCGCCGGGAAGCCGTGGTGGCTGGCTCGGCCTCCCGGCGAGGAAGGTGCTGGCGACGGCCCGCATGAGGACGGGGCACGTCTATGCACGCTTGGCCGTCGACTCGGAGCAGGTGGTGCGGAGCGGCGGGCGGCTATATTCGCCCGGCTACCAGCAACACGATCACGATCAGCAGCAGCAGCCCGATGCCGCCGGAAGGGTAGTACCCCCAACCAGTGCTATAGGGCCAAGTCGGCAACGCGCCGAGCAGCAACAGAATGAGGATGATCAGCAGAATTGTGCCCACAGGACGACCTCCCAGTAGCTGTGCTGTTCCGGAACGCACGGCCCTGCTAAAGGTTCTTACCGCTGTTAAGTACCGGACCGACCCTACTCAGGTCTTCTAAGGGCTGGCGTCGAAGAAGGCCAGCGTCGCTCTCCTGAGTCAGCTGGCGTAATGCGCCGGTTTGTTTGTGCCTTACGCCCAACTCGGAGACTCCTGAAATCGCCGGTAAGCGGGGCAGGACCGAGAGCTCAGTCAACTCCAACGTGCGACCGCAAGGCGACTCGACGGCGCCGCGCTGCACCGCCACACTGTGGCCGACAAGAGCAGGTCGGCTACGCGGAGAAGAACAGCGTCCGAGGTTCGGTCATCGGCGACGCCATCGGTAGCACCGCTGCAAACGGCAAGTCTAACCGTGCGGGTCACCCGGACAATGCCCGCTGGTTGACTTCACTCACAGCGATGCGCAACGTCCAAAGACTGGGGAGCCGGGTGGTTGGGGACGAAACCCCATAACCAGGGAGGGGCTTGAATGCCAGTCAAGGGCGACGCCAGGGTACTCTGAAGCGATGAGCAGCAACGTTCCGCTGCTCTCGGTTGCTGATGTGGTTAAGCGCTTCGGGGGCGTCGTGGCGCTTGGCGGCGTCTCCTTCGACGTGGCTGACCGTCAGATTTGCGGTCTGATCGGCCCAAATGGTTCGGGCAAGACCACTCTCTTCAATTGCATCAGCGGGATTTATCGCATTGACACCGGCGACATCCGCCTGCTGGGCCGCTCTCTGACCGGCCTACCACGGCATGCCATGGCGGCGCTGGGAATAGGCCGGACCTTCCAGAACGTAGCCCTGTTTCGTACGATGACCGTGCGGGAGAACGTGCTCGTCGGCGCCCATCACCTGGGCCGCTCCGGTTTCATCGCCAACGCGCTCGGTTTGCCGGCAGCTGCGGCGGAGGAAAGACGAGCACGTGCGGCGGCGGATGAGCTAATCGCGCTACTTGATCTCGAGACCGTCGCTGAACTCCCGGTGGCGGGCCAGCCGTTTGGTACCCAAAAGCGGATCGAGCTGGCGCGCGCCCTCATTGGGCGACCGAAGTTGCTTCTGCTCGACGAACCAGCCGCCGGGCTCAACCACGAGGAAGTGGATGCGCTCGGTGAGATGTTCCAGCGTATCCGCGAGCACTTCGCTCTCAGCATACTGCTGGTCGAGCATCACATGAGCCTGGTGATGCGTGTGTCGGACAAAGTTGTCGCGCTCGAGTTCGGTATCAAGATCGCGGAAGGACTGCCGAGCGAGGTGCAGAACCATCCAGAAGTGATCCGCGCCTACCTCGGCGACACGGTCGCACCTGCGCACGAGGAAGCGCATGAAGCTGCTTGATGTCGCCAATCTCAATGCTAGCTATGGCGCGACCACGATCCTGCGGGAGATCGCGTTCGAGGTCCAGGAAGGAGGCGTCACTACGCTGCTTGGCGCAAATGGCGCGGGGAAGACGACCGCGCTGCGTGCTATCTGTGGCCTGTGCCGGCGCAGCGGCGAGATACGTCTGCGGGGCGAGCGCATTGATGCGCTCTCGACCGAGAGAATCGCGCGCCAGGGCGTGGCGCACGTTCCCGATGGTCGTGGAACCTTCATGGAGCTGACCGTCGAAGAGAACATGCGGCTCGGTGCCTACACGCGCAGGGATCGTCGAGTGGGCCAGGACTTCGAACGCATGTTCGGCTACTTCCCCAAACTGCAGCAACGCTTTCGCCAGCAGGCCGGCACTCTGTCCGGCGGAGAGCAGCAAATGCTTGCAATCGCCCGAGCGCTTTTGCTGAGCCCAAAGCTCCTGCTGCTTGATGAGCCATCCTTCGGTCTCGCGCCGATCATCGTCCGGGAAATCTTCGAGATCATGCGACGCGTGAATGCCGGGGAGAGCACTGGCATTCTGGTTGTCGAACAAAATGCAAACCTCGCGCTGTCCTTCGCCGACCATGCCTACCTGCTGGAAACCGGCCGGATCGTCATGGCTGGTCCGGCTAAGGACATTGCCCGCGACCCTGCCGTTCGCCGCGCCTACCTCGGGTATTGAGGTGGCCGATGAACGAGCTCCTGCATCAGCTCCTATCGGGCATCGCAAGCGGAGGGATCTACGCAGCTGTCGCGCTGGCGCTGGTCATGATCTACCAGGCAACGCATCATGTGAACTTTGCTCAGGGCGAGATGGCCACACTTTCTACCTACCTCGCGCTGACGCTCATTCAGGCCGGTGTGTCGTATTGGGCGACATTCGTCGCCACGATCATTGTGTCCTTCGGAATCGGAGTACTTATCGAACGCGTGCTGCTGCGGCCGATGCACGGCGCTCCCGTGCTCGCCTTGGTAGGAATATTCATCGGCCTGCTACTCATCTTCAATGCACTGACCGGAGCGATCTGGGGCTACATTACCCAGACGTTTCCCTCGCCATTCGGCGACGCCCACATCCTTGGTGGCTACGTCTCGCCTCACGAACTCGGGGCAACCGGCGTTACATTGATCGTGCTCCTTCTCGTATGGGCGTTCTTCCGGTTCACCAAGCTCGGGTTGGCGATGCGGGCGGCGGCCTATAAC
>JAFAHH010000993.1 GCA_019237355.1 Acetobacteraceae bacterium
GCCGGGCAGGAGATTGCTGGTGGCTGAGACGCGCAAATTCGGAGCGCTTGCCGGCTTACGTCAGAATGCCATACCCACGCGTGACGAGCCGCCAGCTGCCGAGCCCGCGCCAGATACTGGGCAACGGCGTGGACGCCCGCCAGGCAAGCGGAGCAACCCCGAATGGAAGCTTTATTCTCACTTCCTCAAGAAAAAAACCCAACGTGAGGCATCGGCTCTATTGCGGACATGGGATGACGGACGAGACCTGTCCGATGTGCTGCAAGAGTTGCTAGAACAGTGGACGACGCAGCACAAGAGCTGAACATATACCGCACATACATATAGGCGCACAGCCGAAAGTCTACCCATCCATCTATTTGCATTCTCGAATAGCCATCTATGCGCACAAATGGACAGACGAAAGTCGCAATGAGTTCCTGAATACAACGCATATACGTCCATGCGCCTATGTGCCTATGCGTATTTACGGATCCTCGAATTTCCGTCCATGTGGACAAGCAGACATTCGCCTGATCTCAGCACGGAGAACGTCATGACTGGCACGGTTCTGCAGGCCCAGCAGAAGACGACCCGCTTCATACCCGTTTCAGGTTCGTCGTAGCCAAGCTTCCCCTGCTGCATAGCCCCGCTTGATGCACACTGCCGACTCTGCCCCGTTTGCTTGTCGCGAATTGGAAAACCTCGCGGGCCTGGTCGAGCGGGTTACCTTCCATAACGCGGAGACCGGCTTCTGCGTGATCCGGGTAAAGGCGCGGGGCCAGCGCGACCTGATTACGGTGGTTGGGCATGCCGCCGCGATCCAGGCCGGGGAATGGGTCCAGACCTCGGGCGCTTGGGTCAATGACCGCGTGCACGGTCTCCAATTTCGCGCAAAATTTCTTAAGGCAACCGCGCCCACGACGCTGGAGGGCATCGAAAAGTATCTTGGGTCGGGCATGATCCGGGGCATCGGCCCGGTCTATGCCAAGAAGCTGGTCGGGGCATTCGGGGAAGCGGTGTTCGATTTAATCGAGCAGCATCCCCTTCGCCTGTGCGAGGTGCCGGGCATCGGCCCAAAGCGAGCGGAGTGCATCATTGCCGGCTGGGCCGAGCAGAAGGTCATCCGCGAGATCATGCTGTTTCTGCACAGCCATGGCGTCGGCACGAGCCGGGCCGTGCGCATCTTCAAGACATACGGCAAGGATGCGGTTCAGCTTGTCTCTGAGGACCCGTACCGCCTCGCGCGCGATATCCGCGGTATTGGCTTCCGCACCGCTGATCAGATTGCCTCACGGCTGGGCATTGCTCGCGACGCCGCCATTCGCGTGCGTGCCGGGATCTCTTTTGCACTCGCTCAAGCTATGGATCAGGGGCATTGCGGCCTTCCAGAAGACGAGCTGGTTCCACTCACCGCCGGGCTGCTCGAAGTTCCGCATGACCTCGTGACCGGCGGTTTAGGTGATGAGCTCGAAGCAGGCGCGGTATTGGCCGGAAAGGTCGACGGCCAGCGTTGCATTTTTTTAGCCGGCCTGTACCGGGCTGAGCAGGAGATTGCTGAGCGGCTGCTCACGCTATGCTCCGGCCACCCGCCCTGGCCAGTTATCGATTCAGGACGGGCAATCCCCTGGGTGGAGGCCAGAACCGGGTTGAGCCTGGCCGATAGTCAGAAGACCGCTCTCGAACGGGCAGTCGGGGCCAAAGTGCTGGTGATCACCGGCGGCCCGGGCGTGGGCAAGACTACGCTGGTCAATGCGGTCCTCACGATTGTAGCCGCAAAACGGGTGCGGATTGCCCTGTGTGCCCCGACTGGGCGGGCGGCCAAGCGCCTTTCGGAAAGTACTGGGCGGGACGCGCGCACGATTCATCGACTGCTCGAGACGGACCCGAAAACCGGCGGCTTCCGGAGGGATGAGCAGCATCCACTCGATTGCGACCTGCTTGTGGTGGACGAAACCAGCATGGTCGATGTGCTGCTCATGCGCGCCTTGCTGCGAGCGGTGCCTGACAGCGCAGCGCTGCTGATGGTTGGCGACGTGGACCAGCTTCCCTCGGTTGGGCCTGGGCAAGTGCTCGCAGACATCATCAGCTCGAATTCAGTTCCTGTGGTGCGCCTGACCGAGGTGTTCCGCCAGGCGGCCCAAAGCCGGATCGTGGTCAATGCTCATCGAATCAATCGTGGGCAGATGCCGGAGCTTAAGACCCTTGAGGAATCCGACTTCTATTTCGTGGACGCCCCCGAGCCGGAGGAGGGTGTACGCAAGCTGCTCGCCGTCATCACGCAGCGAATCCCGGCAGTATTCGGTCTCGTGTAGTGCGACGATCTCGATGGATGTGAGCGGCGGCCAGGATGAGATCTGCGACTGCGCTTGGGGCCGAT
>JAFAHH010000994.1 GCA_019237355.1 Acetobacteraceae bacterium
GGCCAAGATGCGCAGCCTGCGCTTCGCGCCACTGCTCCGTGGGCGAAAAACTTGGTCAACCGGCGCCATGTCTTATCCGACCCCAAGCGGAGGCATTACGAGGCCGGCCCAGTAGTTAGGCTGCCGTAAACGACGTTGTCACCGGCCAGATCGCCTTCGGTCCCCTCCAGACCGCTCATGCCGCCTTTCCAGTCTTCCAGCCGAGGCTCGTCGATGTTGCTCCCTCAGCACGCGCCGAACTAGCTTGTGGTTTCAGAAGAGGGCAAGCAATCCACAATTGGAGACCGGTTGTCATTGCCGGGATCGAGAAATATCCGTCACTTAGGCCGGTCCTCGTCACGAGCCACATCCGCTGGACTTCCAACAGGGGCTAGAGCGGGTTCCACGATGAACGGGCCCTGTAAATAAGAGGTCTCGGCGCTCAAATTAGCCTGAAGCAGGTTTGGATCCATGAATCTCCAGGGCGTATCCGTGCTCGTCACCGGTGGGGCTTCCGGACTCGGCCTTGCGACCGCGCGGGAGCTGGCCCGGCGCGGCGCGCGGGTGGTGATAGGTGATCTTCCCGCATCGGCTGGCCAATCCGCCGCAGCCGA
Source organism: Acetobacteraceae bacterium (assembly GCA_019237355.1). Classification (GTDB taxonomy): domain Bacteria; phylum Pseudomonadota; class Alphaproteobacteria; order Acetobacterales; family Acetobacteraceae; genus JAFAHH01. Next base: position 594 of record JAFAHH010000994.1, read on the forward strand.
GCTCGGCCCAACCGCGCGCTTCGTCGCTGCTGACGTCACCGATCCGACGCAGATGCAAGCGGCGGTCGATGCCGCGGCTGAAACGGGCGCCTTCCGCGCTTGCGTGCACTGCGCTGGCCGGGCTGCGACGGTGCGAGTTGTGGATAAGGAAGGGAACCCAGGGTCGCTTTCAGAATACGAGGCTGTGATCCGGCTCAACCTGGTCGGCAGCTTCAATGTCCTGCGGCTTGCGGCCGCAGCGATGGCGAAGAATGACCCGATCGAGGGCGAGCTGGGTACAGTGGTGCTGACCGCGTCCATCGCTGGGTATGAGGGCCAGATCGGGCAGAGCCCTTACACCTCGTCCAAGGCCGGGGTGATTGGGCTGACCCTGGTGGCGGCGCGTGACCTTGCGACCCGGCTGATCCGGGTTTGCACGATTGCGCCGGGAACTTTCGATACGCCGCTGCTTGCAAGCCTGCCGGAGTCGGTTCGGGCATCGCTCGGGGCGGCGGTGCCGAACCCCGCGCGCCTCGGCAGACCGGAGGAGTTTGCGAAGCTGGCTGTTCATATTCTTGAGAACGCCTATTTGAACGGCGAAACCATCCGGCTGGACGGCGCGCTGCGGATGGGGCCGCGCTAGGCCAATTCGCAAGCGAATTTCGAGGCAAGGCACTGCAGGCGAGCGACCGCGGCGGCCGCCAATGAAGTACGCCGAGGCTGGCGAGGCGCGGAACGATGCGGATTACGGCGATTTCGCTTGAACCAGCCCTGCTTATGTCCAAGATAGACACGCCACAGATATAGTTTTCCGAGAGGAACCCAACGATGGCCTTCAGTCCCGACTACCGGACCTACACGCCCGCTCGCGCCGGCCCGGATACAGCCGTTCTGGATGCGGGCCTGCGCGCCTACATGCTCCGGGTCTTCAATTGGATGACCTCGGGGCTCGTGCTGACCGGGATCATCGCCTACGCGATCGCCAACACTAGCTTGATTGGTGCTTTTTATGCGTTGGTCGCGACCCCCGGCGGCTATATGTATCGGCCTACCGGGCTTGCCTATCTGGCGATGTTTGCGCCTTTGGCATTCGTCATGGTGCTTAGCTTCGGCGTGAACCGGCTCAGCCATAGCACGGCACAGTTGCTGTACTGGCTGCTTTGCGCGGCAATGGGCGCGAGCCTGGCCAACATCTTCCTCGTCTTCACCCACGAGTCGGTTGCGCGGGTGTTCTTCATCACTGCCGCAACCTTCGCCGCCACCAGCTTCTACGGCTATACGACGCGCGCCGATCTGAGCCGATTCGGCAGCTTCTTGTTCATGGGGCTGATCGGCATCATCATAGCGAGCCTGGTCAATATCTTCCTGGCCAGCTCCGGGCTGCAATTCGCGATCAGCGTGATCGGGGTGCTGGTGTTCACTGGGCTCACCGCCTATGACACCCAGCGCATCAAGGCGGACTATGTGCAGTTCGCCTATGCCGAAGGAAGCGAGGTCGCGGCTAAGCGCACGGTCTATGACGCGCTGAGCCTGTATCTGAACTTCATCAACCTGTTCATGCTGCTGCTGCAGCTCACAGGCAATCGCAACAGTCAATAGGGCGATGCGACCCAGCGGGGCCACTTCAGGCCCCGCTTTTTCTATGGGCAGCGCTCGGGGGGCGGAAATGCAAGAATCTCGCCCGTATAGGCCTTAGGACCTCGCATAACGGGAGGCAGCGGCCTATCCGCAGAATAGAAACCGCACGGCTCCGTCTCGTCGAGTTTTAGCCGGCCGCTGCCCCCTGGGGCGAGCCGCTTCGCCTCGCCACGCATCAAACGGCCGGCCAGCTCCCCTTTGGGCGCGAGCCGGTGCTCTCCGCACCAGCGCTCGAAGGGTGGTGGCGCTGGGCTCCTGAGCAGCTCGGCATTCAGCGTCTCGAGTAACGCAAGCGCTTCGGCGCGGGTGAGGGAAGTAGTCCGGTCAGGGTAACCCGAGTCCGCCTCAAGCCATCGCGCTCTAGGAGCAGATTGCGATCAGGTGGAATCGCCGGAGGCGATCCACATCGCGAGACCGGGACCCCATCGCGCTAAGCGCGATGGGAACCTGAATCTGCTCGCCAACAAACCTAACAGGCTGCGGAAAAGCGTTGAAGTCGGTCGTTCGTAAAGCACGAAAGAAGGCCAGGGGCTTTGCCCCTGGACCCCAGCAAAGGCAGAGCCTTTGCAATCCAATCACTTAGTGGATGGGGTCTGGCGCCTTTCGGCCCCGTCATGCGAACAGCATGCTCCCCCCATGACGAGTCCAGGGCAGAGCCCTGGCCTTCCTATTTCAGCAGACTGCTAGAGCGGTTCCTGAGTGGAACCCGCCCTAGTCTAAGTCTAGCGCACGACGGGGTGCACCAACCCCTGCGCGGAGAGTCGGAACTTCGACTCCATAGCTCGTTCGGTCAGGGCTCCGAACAGAAGGCCGATTGTGGCCCACATGACGGCCTGCATGCCCAGCGATGCCATGCGAAACTGCCAGAGCAACACAGCAGGAAATCCGTCGGGCACTTCGTTTATGGCCGGAAGCATGGAGTCGGCCAGGGTGATCACGATGAGATACCCCGCCGTCGCCAGCAGGGTGGCAGACCAAACGTCGAACCGAGATGCCAGCCGCCGCTGCGCCATCGCGGCGAGCACCATCGCGACGATTGAGATCAGCATTATCGAGAAGTAGAGGCCAGTGCGCAGCCCGATGGTTTCTGGTTCGCCGACGGATGGCGGGTTGGCGGGATATTTCAGATTAGGCACAAGATACAGAGCGACAAAGCCGCCAAGCGCCAGCAAGGCCGAGACAGCGCGCGGCCTCAAATTACCGATGCGGCCATAGGCGAAGGCGAACACCAATGCGAACAGACCGCCGAACGCAGCCGAGTAGACCACCACACCGGTGAACAGGCCGAAGCTTGCCTGCACCTTCCGGCTGACAAGTTCCGGTTCGGCTTGCCTGCCCGGCATGCCTTTCGCCATGTCGGCTTGCGCCTTGGCCTGGTCCATCGCCGTCTCAAATGCGATGGCTCGGTCAACCTGCGGCTCGCCCACGACCTTGCCGACGGCGAAGACCAGCAAGCCGGCCACGAGGCCGACCAGCAGCCCCCGGATGAGCAGGGTTCTGACCAATTGCTGCGCTCCTTTTCAATGGCAGGGGAACCCAAGCAGGTGGCGGCCATCGTGGACGAACTCATGCACATACATTCCGGGGATGACGGATGTGGCACCCTCTTCCGCGCCGACGAAATAGAGCGCCAGCAGAAGCAGTGCACCAAAGAGCACCCACGGCAGCACTTCCCGCACCGGGATGGGTGCAGCGGCGAGATCGGGCGTAAGTGTATTGTCAGACATCAGTGTGGCTCCCAAGGGAATTCGCGTCCCGTTGAACGTTGCCTCCTCATGGTGGGTCTGACTCTCGCGGAACACGCGGATTCGCGTGCCGCGATTACAGTGGCGCGACCGTGCCGGGCTCTCACCGGCTTCCAATCCATAAGCGGGAGAGCAAGCCTATGGAGCCGTGTGTTGAGGGTCAACTGCTGGCTGCCGACAAGAGCTCGCGTAACTTTAACAATCTTGCAATGGCTGCCATCGGGGCGGGCAGTGGTCTGTTAGACCGTTTGGCCGCCGTCAATGACCATTGCGTGCCCTATGACGAAGGCGGCAGGGTTGGAACACAGCCATAGCACGGCTGATGCGACCTCCTCCGGCTTTCCGATCCTGCCAATCGGCTCCTGCGCGATTACCCTTGCTATCCCCTCTGGTGTGCCTGCGGTGAAACGCTGCATCATGGGCGTATCGATGATGCCGGGGCATATAGCGTTCACCCGGATGTTCTGCCGCGCGTAGTCCAGAGCAGCGGCCTTAGTCAGACCAATCACCCCAAACTTGGCGGCACAGTATGCAGCCTGCCCCGCAATACCTTTCACCCCGGCACCCGAGGAGTTGTTCACAATCGCGCCTCCGCCTTGCTTGAGAATCAGTGGTATCTGATACTTCATGCACAGGAACACGCCGCGCAGGTTGACGCTAGCGATCCGATCCCACTCCGCCTCGGTCAAGTCCGCTGTGGCCATAATCGGCTGCTCGACGCCAGCGTTGTTGAAGGCGAAGTCCAGACGCTCGAAGGTTGCGACCGTCCTATCCAGAGCAGATTTCACATCTCCAGCTTGGGTCACGTCGCACCGGACTGCGAGCACGTTACCGCCAGCTTCCTCGATCATGCGGGCGGTGTCCTGAATGCGCTGCTCGGAGATATCGGCAAGCACTACTCTTGCCCCTGCACGAGCGAATGCCAGGGCCGTAGCTTGGCCGATGCCGCTCGTTGCCCCACTCACGAAGGCAACCTTTCCTGTGAAGCTTCTGTCCTGGGTTGCTGTCATATGCTTTGGCAGATCATTTACTACTGAAGTGGTCAGTATCACCGAAACGCCGACCGGCCTCAAGCGAAGCGGTGCTTTCGGAGTCGTGCTTGCAGAAGTCAAGCAGACCGTGTTGAAACTCTATACCCTAACTACAACGAGCAATTCTATTTGCTTTGCCTGGGGTAGAGTAGGAACATTAATTTTCACGCCGGTTCTCTGGCAACAGAATGTGTTATGCCTGTCGCAGGGAGCAGAGTTTTCACACAGTCTGCAAGAATTACGCAACAAAATTAGCAGGCTGAAAACATTAACCTTTTTTGTTGCGGAAATCTGTTGCATAATGCACCCCTGACTTGGGGGAGCCGTGGACGATTTTTTGCAGAGCATCTCCGAGAAGAAAGCCGAGCTTGACCGGCTGCGGGCGGCTGCGCCCGGTGGGCTGACCAACTTCGAGCATGTGCAAGACCTCGAACTGACCTACACATCGAACGCCATCGAGGGAAATACGCTCACCGCCGTCGAGACGACGCTTGTTGTCGAGAAGGGCATCACCATCGGCGGCAAGCCGCTTAAAGATCACCTTGAGGCCGTCGATCACTTCGAGGCGTTGCGTTATGTGCGCGAGCTTGCGCGGCACCAGTCCAATGCGCCGCTGACAGAAACGGACGTGCGCAATCTGCACCGCCTGGTGATGCTGCGTTCGGCTCCCGAGATCGCGGGGCGTTACGCCGATCAAGGCCGCTTCGTGCTGACTGACGCCGGACGCCACAGCTTTCCCTCCCCGGCAGAGGTTCCGGCCCTTATGGGAGATTTTGCGAAGTGGCTCGGCGCAGCGCCAGCTACGCCGGAAAGCGCCTTCACCGCGCATCGGCAGCTT
>JAFAHH010000307.1 GCA_019237355.1 Acetobacteraceae bacterium
AACTGGATTATCTGCGACGCTCGCTTGCAACGAGCCGCAGCGCCGCCCTACTAGATGCAGGGCGGGGATGTGTGGGGTGAATCACCCGAGGCGGCTGCGAGGCGGTGACGCGGCTGACCATGCGCGTCGTGCAGACGTTTCCGAAACGCAGCGCCAGCGCAACGGCGAAAAGCTTGTTAGCTCGTTCACCGGCAGCGCCGTTAAGGCTTCCTTCCGTTCGTCCGCGCTTTGCGCAACTGATTGATTAGGTTCTGCCGGAATCTCGCAGACTGGCGCGGATTGCCCGCAATAACAACGGCCACCCTTCCCACAATCTTCGCAGACACATCCGCACCCGCAGTCCTCATTTTTGCTGCATGCCAGCGCATCTCGCCGACGTCCACACGGCCAAAAAACCAGCCATGAAGAACGCGAGAGCAGTTTTGGGCATCCGTTCCTCGTGAGAAGCAACTCCACTTTAGCCCGCTCGTGCTGACTTGGCTATAAATCACCGTCGCGGGAATTTTCCCAACCGCGAAAGCCCTCGGGCGATGAGCGAGGATGCGGCCGACCGCCGCCCCAAGTTCGTGGATGAGGCTCTATTTACGTGAACCCTGCAACTCGCCCGGAAGGTGAGCGAACGGGAGCGCATAGGCAGCGCCTTTGTCCGCGCAACCGATGCGCTCAATATGACCGGTTTGTGCCAAGCTAGATTCCGATTAGAATCTTGAGATCACGACGAAGGGCTAGCAACCTGCCGCAACCCGCAAGAGTCGCGATCACTTCAGCATCACGCTCAGTATCGACTTCAGCCCGATCACACTTTTTATGCTAGTCGTCGTTATTGGGCGGGCTGCCATACGCATAATTACCTACACAACAGCGCAATGCCGCAAATTGCGACAGACATAATCGCCATGCCAGCCGTGCGGGCGTCATGTTAGCAAAATCCAAAACATATGAAACAATCAGGCTATTGGTTGATGCGCCTGCCTAATTCCCAAAAGCAGCCGAACCGTGCTAAAGTAGGGCTATCGTGCTAAGTAGGGCTATGGACAAGATTATTCGCCGTTACAGCGACCTTGAGGAAATGAAGGCGGACGAATACCGCTATTGGCAGAGCCGACCCGTTCACGAGCGTGTCGCGGCGGTGTCCGAACTCACCCAAGAACACTATGCGCTCAAGGGCGCGGCTCCGGATGTATCCCGACTTCAAAGAACTCTTGTCCGTTTTGAACGAGCACCGCGTTAAGTATCTTGTCGTCGGAGCCTATGCCGTTTCCGTTCACGCTCAGCCGCGTGCAACCAAAGACCTGGACATTCTCATCAAGGCGGACGCCAACAACGCGCGGAAGGTGTTTACGGCACTGGCGCGATTTGGCGCGCCCCTTGAGGGCCTGACCGCCGCCGACTTCGCTGAACGCGGCACGTTCTTTCGAATGGGCCGGGAGCCGGTCTGCGTTGACATCCTGACCGAGATTCCCGGCGTTGATTTTGATGCTGCATGGCCGCGCCGCTTCAGGGATGTGATCGACCCGGCAAGTGGGCTGAAGGCGAATTTCATTTCCGCCGACGACCTCATCGCGGCGAAGCTGGCGGCAGGACGACCGCAGGACATCGCGGACGTGGAGGCCATCCACAAGGCGGCAGCAACCCAAGTAACGCGCCCGGCAAAAAAAACCCCGAAACCAGGTGGCACTAATCGGTGAGGCTCCCTTAATCAAGAAAAACGCACCATGGGAATCGCCATCAAAAAAGGGTTTTCGAGAGGGGTCGAGCACACTGAACTGCACCTCTTTTCGAGCATCTGCGGCGACCGTGGCGGCGAGTGCCGGGAAGTTTTGCCTTGACACGCAACTCAGGGTTAGGTTCTGGTTCTGTCGTGACCTGGACCCCCTCCTCTCCTCCCCACCGGCCTTTCGGACCGCCTGGCCCTGATTGTCGCCGGGCTACGCGGCGTGCTGGCCGCGCATATGGTACAGGACCGGTCGGCCGTGCCCCTGATGTTTCTGGCCCGGGCGCGGCTGGGCCGGCTGGTTTCACGGTTTGAGGCGCTGGTGGCGGCCGTTCGGGCCGGCCGGGTTCCCACCCGGCCAGCATCACGCCTGCAGGACGCGGCCAGTCTCAATCTACCCTGGCTGGAGCGCCTGCCTCAGCCGTATCGGCTGCCGCGCAAGCTTGGCTGGCTGATCCCGCTGGTCCCGGGGACGGCGGCCTATGCCGGGCAGGTGCAGCACCTGTTGGCCGATCCGGAGATGGCGGCGCTGCTGGCCGGGTCGCCACAGGCGGGCCACATCCTGCGGCCGCTATGCCGGATGCTGGGCATCCAACCCGAGCCCGGGCTTTTGGCGGAGCGGCGCGAGCCGCCCCGGCGCGGGGTGCGGCCCCGGCGCGGGGCGCCCCCGCGGGGGGTGCCCCGCCTCGCCTGCCGATGGGGTCGGCCTCGGTGCGGCGTGAATTGCGCTATCACCCATATAGGGCCCCATAGAGCCCCGCGATTCAGGGAAAGCCCCAAAACAAGGATATTGATTTGCCCGGACGCGGGTCGGGCCGATAGGGAGGAAAGCATGAGCGCCACATGGCCCGAGATCCCTTACGAACCCTGGCGTGATACGTGCTCCGCATTGCACCTGTATCTCCAGATCGCGGGCAAGTAT
>JAFAHH010000415.1 GCA_019237355.1 Acetobacteraceae bacterium
GAGGAGTCTGTCGCGATCGCTGGAATGCAACGTCAACGGAATGAAAACTCCCGGCATGGGAGGCGCGAACAGCCTCAAACAATCGCATAAGTTTTGCTCACACCAAGCCGAGAGCTGCGCTGTTTCAGTTTTTCAGCAAACTGCTAGAGCGCGATGCCCCGCGCTCAGAGAAACCTGGGTGCCCAGTCAACGCTATATCAGTCACCCTAGGCGTCCATACTCCTTGGATAGACCTTCGGACCAGACGGAGGAAACCTATGAAGCAGAAGAACACCACTCGTGGGGCGGGTTCGGCCGCCGCCCTAGCGCTCGGCATTGGCGTATTGGGAGCGGCATCGGGGTATGCGGCGGAGCCGATCAAGATCGGCGTAATTAGCGAGGAGGGGGCAGTTGCTGGGGCCTCGATATCCCGAGCGGCACAATTAGCCGCCGACGACATCAACGCGAATGGCGGAGTAAACGGCCGCAAAATAGAAATTATCACCTATGACGACCACTCCTCGGCCGCTGACGCTGTTCGAGCGTTCCAGCGCGCGGTGAATCAGGATCATGTTAACGCCATTGTAGTCAGCTACATCAGCGAAGTCGTGCTTGCTGTTGAGCCTTGGGCGGCACGCCTACATATGCCGACCATCACGCCAGGTGCCGCCAGCAACGACATTTCCCGCCAAGTTCACGATGACTACGCGCATTATAAGTACATGTTCCATGGCTGGGAGACGTCGGCCTTCATCGCCCAAGGGATCTGCGACGCTGCGCACGACATCTTGGTCAACGGGCTGCACATGCAAAGCTCAGTGATCATGAGCGAAGATGCGGCCTGGACCAAACCGCTCGACGCTCAATACGCGGAATGCCTCCCGAAGGCGGGGCTGAAAGTGCTCGACCACATCCGCTTCAATCCCGATACGACCGACTTCACGCCGATCTTCAACGATATCGAATCAAAGCATCCTGATGTGATCATTACCGGCATCAGCCATGTCGGTGTGCAGCCCACGGTTCAATGGCACGATCAGCAGGTCCCGATCCCAATGGCGGGGCAAAGCTCGCAAGCTACGACGAGCACGTTCTGGAAGAGCACCAACGGGGCTGCCGAGGGCGTCATCACGGCGACCGCCGCCGTTCCGGACGTGGCGCTTACACCCTCGACCATCCCGTTCAGCGAGGCCTACATCAAGCGGTTCGGCGACACACCTTCGTATACCGGCTATAGCACGTATGACGACATCCATATCATCGCGGATGCCATCAAGCGCGCCGGCTCAACCGAGCCTGACAAAATGGTCGAGGGGCTAGAGAAGACCGATTACGTCGGCACGCTTGGCCGAGTGCAGTTCTACGGCAAAGACGATCAGTTCACCCACGCACTCAAATATGGGAAGGACTACATACAGCAAATTAACATACAATGGCAGAGTGGGAAGCAGGTCTGCGTCTGGCCATCTGATAAATGCAACGGAAAGCTGCGCTTCCCTCCGTTCATTCACCTACCGCAGCAAGCGGCCAACAAGTAAACCGACGTCATGCACTCCCATGACAAGTAAACTCTCGATTGTTCAGAGTTAACCGATGCCCGGCTACCGGCCCGCCTGAAGAGGATCGAAGCGGATGCGTGCACTGCAGATCCTTATCGATGGCTTCGCGATCAGCGCGCTCTATGGCCTCGGTGCAACGGGGTTTACGCTGTTGTTTGGGGTTTCTGGCGTGCTGAATCTCTCCCATGGCGGAATAATGGTGACCGCAGCTCTAATTGGCTGGTTTGCGGGAGCGGGCCATGGTCTTGGGCCGTATGCCGGGACGGTTATCGGGGTCTTGGCCGGGCTATTGATTGCTTACGCTACCTATTTCGCCGTCGTGCGGCCAATCCAGCGCTCCCCCGCGATCGCGCACGAAGAGAAGGAGATCTTCATCCTAACCGGCACGTTGCTCTGGGGCATCATGATCCAGGTCGGAATGGTGTGGCTGTTTACGGACAACCCGGTGACGATGCGGGCATTGCTGCCTGGTGTCGTGACCGTCTTGGGAGTACGCGTAACCAATAACGAGATCATGATTGCCGTGATCAGCTGGGTCGCCATCGGGCTGCTCTGGGTGCTCGTCAATCGCACCCGGGCGGGCAAGGCTTTACTTGCCGCGGCAATCAACCCACGCGGGCTGACCCTGCTCGGATTCGAGCTCTCGAATATCTACCTTCTTGTTTGGACGATCTACGGCATTCTCGCGGGTCTGGCCGGCGTGCTGCTCGCCTCGTTCCTTGGGGTCAGCCCCCTCAATGCTGGCCAGCTCACCGCAAGCGCCTTCTCGGTAGTGGTTCTCGGTGGGCTGGGTAGCGTGGCTGGATCGCTGGTTGCCGCTTATGTGGTTGGGTATCTCGAGACCATAACGGCGTATCTGATCGCCCCGACATTGCGGCCGATCCCAGCGCTGCTCTTGCTGGTGCTCGTGGTTTATGTTCGCCCGCAGGGGCTGCTCGGCCGGCGGTGACTGGGGATTGGAAGTGACTCGTATTTTGCGCTCCCGCGGCCTCTGGGTGGCGGTGATCCTTCTGCTCATCGCGGCCTCTGCACCATGGTGGCTTTCGGCCTACATTCTCGGGGTCCTCACGACCGCCTATTATTTCGGCGTTTTCGCCATGGCCTGGGACTTGCTGTTCGGATTCGCCGGCGAAGTCAATTTTGGCCCCACCTTCCTGATCGGGCTCGGCGCCTACGGAGCCGCCATCCTCAATAGCCAGACGGGAGCTCCGATTCCGCTGTGTCTCGCCTTCGGCACGGCCGTAGCCCTGGTCGGTGGGCTGCTATTGGCAGTGCCCGCGCTCCGGCTACGCGGCCCCTATTTCGGATTGGTCACGCTCGTCGCCGTGCTGCTGCTGCAGAATGCTGTGGTCATCTTCGCCGGTGTGACCGGCGGCGAGATCGGCATGACCGTACCCGATGTGCTTTCGATCGATTCAGACGTCAATTACTGGTACGCGCTAGGCTTTCTAGCCATCAGCGCCATCCTCCTGTTTGGCTTGGCGCGTTCCTCGGTCGGGTTGATTCTGCAGGCGAGCGGTCAGGACGCGATCGAAGCGGCGGCACTGGGCTTCAACGTCACGAAGCACAAGCTGGCAGCGTTCGGCATCAGCGCTGTATTCTCGGGCCTCGCGGGCGCGATGCTGGTTTTCTATCTGGGCACCGCATCGGTCGATACGGTGGTTGATCTCTCAATTGCCGTGCAGATCATCATTGCTGCCGTGCTGGGTGGGCGCCGCACCATCCTCGGCGCAGTGCTTGGCTCGATCTGCTTACTGCTTGCCACCGAGGTCCTCCGCCCGCTCGGTCAACTGAACAGCTTTATTGTCTCAGCCGTGGCGCTCGCCGTCATTCTGTTCTTCCCCGAGGGGCTTCTCGGCTACGCGCTGCACCGGGGAGAACACGATTGAAGAGCAACGTAGAGCCGCTTCTTCAGGTGGAGCACATCAGCAAGCGTTTCGGCGGGCTGGTGGCCGTGAAGGATATAAGCCTACACATCCGTCCCGGCGAGATTCTTGGCCTGATCGGGCCGAACGGCTCCGGCAAATCGACCGTCATGAAACTCATCATGGGCATCGAAAAGCCTGATTCCGGCCGCGTTGCGCTCAAGGGTATCGACGTGGCTGGGTGGCCCACGCATCGGATCGCCCGGCAAGGGATTGGCATCGTCTTCCAGCATTCACGGCCATTGCACCGGCAGACTATGCTCGAAAACATCAAGCTTGCGCTCCTGCCTGATTCGTTACTGCGGCTCGTCGCCAAGCCCGGGGTCGACGAAAGGGCGCGCGCCATTGCGGAGCGAGTTGGGCTCGGCGCGGTGCTGCATCGCCACCCGCCGACCTTGCCCTTCGCCGATCTCCGGCGCCTCGAGATGGCAAAGGCCTTGGGGCGGGACCCCGAGGTGGTCCTGGTGGATGAGCCCTTCGCCGGCCTGACCTCGGCCGAGGTCGCCGCCTTCTCCCAGCTCATCGATGGCTTCCGCCAAGACGGACGGGCAGTACTGCTTATCGACCACAACGTGAAGAGCGTCGCGGCGCTCGTGGATCGGGTGCTCGCAATGTATTTGGGCGAGCAAATCGCTGAAGGCAGCGCGGACGAGGTCATGCGCAATGAAACCGTCCGCCGCGTTTATCTGGGTGGCGAGATCGAGACTCACCCGCGGCCGGAGCTCGACCGGCGCGCAGGTGAGCCGCTGTTGGACCTGCGCGGCGTCGGCGTGCTGTACGGCAAAGCCCAGGCGCTTGATGCCGTCTCGCTCCATGTGCATGAGGGCGAGTTCGTGTCGGTCGTCGGCTTGAACGGGGCTGGCAAGACGACGCTCTTCAATGCAATCTCGGCCCTCGTCCCCTACTCCGGGGAGATCCGCTGGAATGGCCATAGCCTGCGTGGACGCAGCGCGGCCGTTATCGCGCGCGAGGGCATCGTGCACTGCCCCGAGACGCGCGAGTTGTTCGGCGATATGAGCGTGCGGGAGAATCTGGACCTAGGCGGCGCGCATCTGGCGCCGAAAGAACGGCAGCGGCAGCTCGAGTGGCTTTTCGATCTGTTTCCGAGGCTTCAGGAACGGGAGGGACAGGCAGCGCGCACGCTCTCGGGCGGTGAGCAGCAGATGCTGGCAATTGCGCGGGCGCTGATGATGAGACCAAAGCTTCTGATTCTCGACGAGCCGACGCTCGGCCTCGCGCCGGTGATTTTGGAACAACTATCGAGCGCCATGGGCCGGCTTCGCGAGAGCACCCCGATCACGGTCCTGCTTGGCGAGCAGAACGTAACGTTCGCGCTGCCGCACGCGGATCGTGTCTATGTGCTCGAGCACGCGCGGATCGTGTGGGAGGGCGACCCCGGACGATTCGCAAGCGAGATGGGAACTGGATACTTGTAATCTCCCGGACCCACGTGAGGCGCTCGGTCATCAGGGGACTGGACCGAAGGGAATTCATCGTGCGCGGAATCGACGACACCCCTGTGCTATCCGTCGGCCCGCGCCCCCGTCTTCGGACGCTTCGCCATTGCGACCTCGCATTCCTTGGCTTCCCAGGCCGGGATGGATCCTTGGGAGGCATGCGGGATCGAAGCCCCTTTGCAACCCAGGGATAGCTTGCGCCAGAGCGTAAAGGATCTGCGGCAAAATGCGAGCGATTTGAGACCCACTGATGAGCAGGGTGGGCCGGAGCGCCTCGGCGTCAGCCCCGTGACTACGGGCTGCGCTGTTCGTTCACTTGCTTAACCAAAGCCCTCGGATTGCGTCGCAGCAGTGGCAACGGGGCGCTGCGCACCGGGCCATTCCGAGCCCGGTGCCGCACCTCTTAGCGAGGCAGGAGAAGACAACAGCACCATGAGACCGTTCGCATCAGATAGGTGCCCGCTTGGCGTGCGGTCGCCACCGCCGCTGGGCGAAACGTCGGCTAGATAAACTCGTCTGCGGCGCAACCCTCGTGCGCAAGTCCGGCATGCCCGCGGTCCGGAGCGGCCATGGCTTCGACCGGGTTACCGGGCGTTGGCTCTTGCTATCCCAGAAATTCCTGCCGATGTAACACCGCGAGTGACGCAATCCGGTTTTCCCCAGCCAAGGAATTAACCCCAATGTTCATCGAGACCGAAAGCACCCCCAACCCCGCCACCTTGAAATTCCTGCCCGGCGAGAACGTGCTCGGCCCGGGCGGGACCGCCGATTTTGCCTCTCCCACGTCCGCGGAGCGGAGCCCACTCGCCAGCGCGCTGTTTTCTCTGCCCGGCGTGGCCCGCGTGTTCCTGGGCAGCGATTTCATCACCGTGACCAAGGCCCAAGGCGCGACATGGCAATCGCTCAAGCCGCAAGTCCTCGGGGCGATCATGGAGCACTATGTCTCTGGTCAGCCGATCCTCGAGGGTGATGCCGAGGAGCTTGCGGACGAAGAAATCTCCCCCGAGGACCAGGAAATCGTCGCGCAAATCAAAGACTTGCTTGATACTCGTGTGCGTCCGGCGGTCGCCGGCGACGGCGGCGATATTATCTTCCGCGGTTATCGGGAGGGTGTGGTGCGCCTACACCTTCAGGGCGCGTGCAGCGGCTGCCCCTCGTCGCGGGCGACCCTGAAGCACGGCATCGAAAACATGCTGCGCTATTACGTGCCTGAGGTTATCGCGGTGGAACAGGTAGACCTGTGAGCGAAGCCGCCTCGCTCGCTCAACAGGGACGCGACCTGCTATTCTGGAATGCCCGCACCCACTCGAAATGGCTAGATCGTCCGGTCTCAGACGAAACGCTTCGGGAAATTTACGATCTGCTCCGGATGGGGCCGACTTCGGCCAACTCCTCGCCGGCGCGGTTCCTGTTTCTCCGCACCCGGACGGCGAAGGAAAAGCTGAGGCCTGCGCTTTCGCAGGGTAACCTCGCCAAAACCATGGCGGCGCCGGTGACGGTGATCGTCGCCTATGATCCATATTTCTATGAAATGCTCCCTCGCCTTTATCCCCATACCGATGCCAGGAGCTGGTTTGCAGGGAATGATGAGCTTTCGGAAGTTACTGCCTTTCGCAACGGCACATTGCAGGGTGCTTATCTCATTATGGCGGCGCGGGCTGTTGGACTAGACTGCGGCCCGATGTCGGGTTTCGACAACGCCAAGGTCGATCAAGCCTTCCTCGCCGATCGCGGCTGGAAATCCAACTTCTTGGTCAATCTGGGCTATGGCGACCCGGCAGCGGTTCGGGAACGCCCGCCGCGGTTGACCTTCGATGAGGCCTGCTTGTTGCTCTAACTCACCTCACCCCAGGAGTCAGCAAATGCGACCGAGTGGCCGGGCGCCCGATGCACTGCGTCCTGTTCTGATCACCCCAGGCTTTGCGCGCCATGCCGAAGGCTCCTGTCTGATCCGCATGGGAAATACGGAGGTGCTCTGTGCGGCAAGCGTGCAGGCCGGCGTGCCCTCGTTCCTTCGCGGATCTGGCCAGGGTTGGATCACCGCCGAATACGGCATGCTGCCCCGCGCAACCAACACCCGTGGTGAGCGAGAGGCTGCGCGCGGCCGGCAATCCGGGCGGACGCAGGAGATCCAGCGCCTGATAGGGCGCAGCCTACGAGCTGTCGCTGACCGGCAGGGCATGGGGGAAATCACGATCATCCTCGATTGCGATGTGCTCAATGCCGATGGCGGCACCCGCTGCGCCTCAATTACCGGCGCCTGGGTCGCCTTGGCCCTGGCATTCCGGCGGTTACGCGAGGCGAACGTTCTGGCCGCCAATCCGTTGACCGGTCAGGTTGCAGCCGTTTCTTGTGGGGTCGCTGGGGGCACTCCCGTGCTTGACCTTGATTACGAGGAGGATTCCGCGGTCGGGGCCGACGCCAATTTCGTTCTTACCGATGCGGGCGGCATTATCGAAGTGCAAGCAACGGCGGAGCGCGCACCCTTCTCGAGCGCCGAGCTCAGCGCCTTGCTTTCACTCGCCCAGCAAGGCACGGCGCAGCTCTTCGCCCTCCAGCGTCAGGCGCTCGCGTAGACCGCTCCCATGGCGCGCATTCTTGCTACAGGATCCCGGCTGGTCCTGGCGACCCACAACCCAGGCAAAGTACGGGAACTGGCGGAGCTGCTGCAGCCGCATGCGATCACCGTGTTTTCCGCAACCGAACTTGGCCTGCCCGAACCTGTGGAAAATTCTCCAGATTTCGCTGGAAACGCCCGGATTAAGGCGCTCGCCGCCACGAGGGGAAGCGGCCTGCCAGCACTCGCCGATGACTCGGGTTTCTGTGTGGCCGCCCTGGGCGGCGCTCCGGGCGTACTTTCGGCGCGCTGGGCGGGGCCGGGCAGGAACTTTGCGCCGGCGATGGCGCGCGTGCATGCGGAACTGGGCGATGCCGCCGACCGCCGCGCATGGTTTGTCTGCGCGCTATGCCTCGGCTGGCCTGACGGGCATACTGATACGTTCATCGGCCGGGTGGATGGCGATGTGACCTGGCCGCCGCGCGGCGACCGTGGCTTTGGCTACGATCCGATCTTCCTGCCGCGCGGCTCCGTGCTTACCTTCGGTGAGATGGCGCCGCAGGAGAAGCGCGCAATCAGCCATCGGACGCGGGCGTTCGAGCAATGGTTCGCCGCGTGCTTTGGGGCGGGGGGTGCGCCAGGGTTGCACTGAGTCCGGCACCACGCTCGCGGCACGGACTCGAGCGCTCCCAACACCCGCTTTCGCGAGCAACCCGCATCCTTGTTGGCGAACCAGCCTGGTCAACCGTTCGGCAGCTGAACGGCGTACGCTTTGAATGGCCCCGGCGTGCCGCCATTCGGGTTGAATAGCGTGCTTTGTTGGCCCTCGACCACCCAGGCCGTGCCGCCGACCTGTACGACCGCGCACGGGCCCTTGATCCCATCCTTGACCACTTCGATTTTGGCGGCGTCGCCATCAAGCCGCACAATGTCGAACTTGCCGCCGCCCTCGGTCAGCAGCAGAGCCTTGCTGCCGAAGGGGCGCATGCCGTCCGGTGATCGATCGTTTCGGAGAGCTTCAGCTCCGTGACCTTGCCGGCTTTCCCGTCCTGTCCCATTCCGATCCGGAACAACTGGCCGCCGGCATATGAATTGACATACATGTCGCCGTCACTAGCAATCGTAATGCCGTCGAGCCGCGGACCCTCGCCGCTGAAAAGGGTTTTCCGCCCACACTTCAAGCTGCTTGGCGCCAGGCTTCAGGGCCAGTACGTGCGGCTGGAACGAGTCGGTAACGTAAACGGTTCCATCTTTGGCCACGACCATATCGTTGCACAACGTTTTATCGCCCGGCAGCGGCCAGCTACCCTTGGCAGCTCCCGTGCCGAGGTCGAACGCCTTCACCGCGACCGGCTTGGCCCCGCCTGGAGGAGGAACCCCGAAGGCCGCCAAATTGGTCGAGCAAACCCATAGAGTCCCGGACCTCTCGTCTGCGTACACGCCCAGGGTTGTCATCGAGTCGTTGGCGCCCGAAGCAATCCAGCGTTCCGCCGTTGCCGCTCCGGGGGCGATTCGGAACACGCCGCCTTGCGTGATGCTGCCGGTGAACATCGTCCCGTCAGATTTTGCCGTGATGCTTTGCGGATAGCTTCGGTCAGGGAAAGTAATTTCGGTGCGCTCCGCGGCCCGAACCGGGACCGACCCGGCCAAGGCTAGGGCGCACACTGCCAAAGCCGTAATTGCCGCCGGCGTGCGGCGGAGCTGACTTTGCAAAGCCATAAAAAGCTCCTCCCGATTGTGAACTACTTTCCGACAGGCGTCCTGCCAGTTGTTATGTTCCATCG
This sequence comes from Acetobacteraceae bacterium, assembly GCA_019237355.1. Lineage (GTDB taxonomy): Bacteria > Pseudomonadota > Alphaproteobacteria > Acetobacterales > Acetobacteraceae > JAFAHH01. The sequence goes on from JAFAHH010000415.1 coordinate 9,262, forward strand.
TTCATATCGCTCTAGGCGCGCCGGGCGCAATGGCCTGGCATGGCCGCCGGGGATCCGACACAGGCCGGGATCAGGGTGGAAGGGCTGCGCGGCGGTGATCCATCAGGACGGCCGGGCCAGCCGTTGGAGAACACGAGGTCGACACCCTCGCGCCGATCCGCCGATTCGCGTGCAGTTGGGGAAGCCGGCCCCTCTCGCGGGTTCGGCTCCAC